>NZ_JBEYTS010000010.1:0-202641 GCF_040643155.1 Streptomyces sp. NPDC047453
ATCGCCGGCGAGTAGACCGCGCCGCCCGCGCACGGGCCCACGACCAGGCTGATCTGCGGGATCACCCCGGAGGCGTGGGTGTTGCGGCGGAAGATCTCCCCGTACGCGCCGAGGGAGGCGACCCCCTCCTGGATCCGGGCGCCGCCCGAGTCGTTGATCCCGATGACCGGGCAGCCGGTCTTCAGGGCGAAGTCCATCACCTTGACGATCTTCTGCCCGTAGACCTCGCCGAGCGCTCCGCCGAAGACCGTGAAGTCCTGCGAGAACACCGCGACCGGGCGGCCGTCGACCATGCCGTAGCCGGTGACGACGCCGTCCCCGTACGGGCGGTTCTGCTCCAGGCCGAAGTTGGTGGAGCGGTGCCGGGCGAACTCGTCCAGCTCGACGAACGAACCCTCGTCGAGCAGCAGTTCGATCCGCTCGCGAGCCGTCAGCTTCCCCTTGGCGTGCTGCTTCTCCACGGCACGCTCGGAGCCGGCGTGCGTCGCTGCCAGGACGCGGCGCTGAAGATCCGCGATCTTGCCCGCGGTCGTGTGAATGTCGATCTCTTGGCGCTCTTCCGGCTCGGACATCGGGATCGCGGCTCCCTGCCTGCTCACAAGGGGGGACGGTTACTCATCCGTAGCGTAGTAGGGGGTCCGCCGTTCGGCAGTGCGGCGTTTCCCACACCTAGGGTGGCTTGCATGACGCCCCGAGATGCAGCAGACGGCAACTCCGACAACACGCCGCATGACAGCCGCTGGTCCGACCTGGACCGCCCGCCCCTGAACGCCGGGGCCCTGCGGCGCGGGCTGGTGCGGGTGGACGGGCTGTGGTCCGAGGTGGACGTGGTGCAGAGCACGGGCTCCACGAACACGGACCTGGTGGCCCGCGCCGTCGCCGGGAAGGCCGCCGAGGGTGCTGTCCTGGTCGCCGAGGAGCAGACCTCCGCCCGGGGCCGTCTGGACCGCCGGTGGACGGCCCCGCCCCGTTCCGGGCTGTTCTTCTCGGTGCTGCTGCGGCCCAGCGAGGTGCCGGTGGCCCGCTGGGGCTGGCTGCCGCTGCTCACCGGCGTCGCGGTGGCCACGGGCCTGTCCCGGGCCGCCGGGGTCGACACGGCGCTGAAGTGGCCGAACGACCTGCTGGTCACCGTCGGCGGTGAGGAACGCAAGGCCGGCGGCATCCTGGCCGAGCGGGCCGGCGAGGGCGCCGTGGTCATCGGCGTCGGCGTCAACGTCACGCTGCGGCAGGAGGAGCTTCCCGTCCCGCGGGCCGGCTCCCTCGCCCTCGCCGGAGCCGTGAGCACCGACCGCGATCCGCTGCTGCGGGCGGTCCTGCGCTCCCTGGAGGACTGGTACGGCCGATGGCGGGCGGTGGGAGGCGATCCGGCCGCGAGCGGTCTCCAGGAGACGTACGCGGCGGGCTGTGCGACGCTCGGGCGGGTGGTCCGGGCGGAACTGCCGGGCGACCGGTCGTTGGTGGGGGAGGCGGTCGCGGTGGACGGCGACGGCCGGCTGGTCATCGCCACGGACGAGGGGGTGCAGGAGCCGGTCGGCGCGGGCGACATCGTGCATCTGCGCCCCGTGTGAATCGGTGCCGGTCAGCTCGCCCCTCGGCCCAGCCTGACGGAGTGAGCTGGCGCACACCTGCCGTAGAGTTGAGGCCGGTCGATACCTGACCGTGGCAGATCGGAAGGGCAGCAGGCGTGACCGTCGACGACACGGGCTCCGGCGCGGACGCGGACGGCCGGGAGGAGCCTCCGCCATTCCCGTCCTCGCTCGAGCAGGGGGACTCCGACGACGCCGAATCCGGCGGACACCCACTCGCGCTGCGTCTCGAACAGCTCATCCTGGGCGCGGAGCGGCGCTACACCCCGTTCCAGGCGGCCCGCAGCGCCGGCGTCTCCATGGAGCTGGCCTCCCGCTTCTGGCGGGCCATGGGCTTCGCCGACATAGGGCAGGCCAAGGCGCTCACGGAGGCCGACGTACTGGCCCTGCGGCGGCTCGCCGGTCTGGTCGAGGCGGGGCTGCTCAGCGAGGCCATGGCCGTGCAGGTGGCCCGGTCCACCGGGCAGACCACCGCCCGTCTGGCCGAATGGCAGATGGACTCCTTCCTGGAGGGCCTGACCGAGCCGCCCGAGCCCGGCATGACCCGCACCGAGGTCACGTACCCGATCGTCGAGCTGCTGCTGCCCGAGCTGGAGGAGTTCCTGGTCTACGTCTGGCGCCGCCAGCTCGCCGCCTCGGCCGGCCGGGTCGTGCAGGCCGCCGACGACGAGGAGATGGTCGACCGGCGGCTGGCCGTGGGCTTCGCGGACCTCGTCGGCTTCACCCGGCTGACCCGCCGCATGGAGGAGGAGGAGCTCGGCGAGCTGGTCGAGGCGTTCGAGACGACCTCGGCCGACCTCGTGGCCGCGCGCGGCGGACGGCTCATCAAGACGCTCGGCGACGAGGTGCTGTACGCCGCCGACGACGCCGGCACGGCGGCGGACATCGCGCTGCGGCTGGTCGAGACGATGGCCCACGACGAGACGATGCCGGAGCTGCGGGTGGGCATGGCGTTCGGCACGGTGACCACTCGTATGGGCGATGTGTTCGGCACCACCGTCAACCTCGCCTCCCGGCTCACCTCGATAGCGCCGCGTGACGCCGTCCTGGTGGACAGCGCGTTCGCGGAGGAGCTGATCCGCACCGGGGACGCCCCGGCGTCCGAGGCGGAGGCCGCCGAGGCCGCGGCGGCCGCGGAGAAGGAGGGCGAGGAGCCGCCGGTGTACCGGTTCGCCCTTCAGCCGATGTGGCAGCGCCCGGTGCGCGGTCTGGGCGTGGTCGAGCCCTGGCTGCTCACCCGGCGGAGCGACGGGACCCCGTAACCGGCGGTCGCGGTCCGGATCAGCGGCCGGGAACGGCCTCGACGCCGACGCACAGCCCGATGATCGGCAGGCACAGGCCGCCCCCGCCGGAGGGCGGGGCCGGGGGCTGCGTACTCCGGCTCGGGGCCGGTGCGGGGCGCGGAGCCGGTGCCGTGCTGGCGGACGGCCGTGGTGCGGTGGTGGGCTCGGGGTGCTCGGGGGGCTCCGGGTACTCCGGCGGGTCCGGGTCCTCGGGGAGTGCCGTGGGAACGGTCGTGGTCTCCGGGAGCGCCGAGGGCTCCGTGGCAGTCGTCGCCGCGGAGGGGGACGCCACCGGTACGGCGCTTCCGTCCGGGACCGGTGCGCCGCTCACCCCGTGCAGGGCGACGGTCGCCGAGGGCGCGGTCGCCGGACCTGCCCCGGTCGTGGTGGAGGTGTCGGCGGGGGTTCCGGCGGAGCCGCCCGAGTCGTGGCCCGGGGCCGCGTGGGGTTCGGCCTCCGCGGCGCCCAGGTGGGTCGGCCCGGACTCGGGCGCCAGCCTTACGAGGCTCAGCACGCCGGCGGCCACCGCGAGCCCACCGGCGGCCAGCAGCGCCTTGCGCGGCCGGCGCCTGCGGTGCCGTCCGCGGGCACGGGGGCCCCAGGGCGGCGTCCATGCGTCGGCGGTCTCGTCCGCCGTGGCACCGGTGCCTATGCCTGCGCTGTCGCAGTGATCGCCGTTGTCGTTCTTGTCGCCGTCGTTCTTGTTGTCGTTTTGCCGGACTTTGGCCGTGTGCGTCGTCATCGCCGTCCTCCCCGATGCGCTCGCGCCCCCCGATGCGCCATGGCGGAGGCACGTTATGCGTTCTCATGGGGGTTCGGCGGGAGTTGGCCGAGGATGTCACTCGAACGGGGGGCCGGGTCTCGACAACGGGGCCGCGCCTGTGTCTCGTCCGCCCCTTCCCCGGTGCGGGCCCTGCTGCGATGATCGGGGCAGGTTTCTTGTTAACCCGCGTTAACCAGGAGGGTGTCATGAGCGAGGAGCGGTTCGGCGAGTTCGTGCTGGTGCGACGGCACGACTACGTCGCGGAGCTCGTCCTGGACCGGCCCAAGGCGATGAACGCCGTGTCCACGGACATGGCCCGGTCGATCGCAGGGGCGTGTGCGGCGCTCGCCGCCGACCGGGACGCGCGCGTGGTCGTCCTGACGTCCTCGCACGAGCGGGCGTTCTGCGTCGGCGCCGACCTGAAGGAGCGCAACTCCTTCAGTGACGCCGACCTGGTGCGCCAGCGCCCGGTCGCGCGCGGGGCGTACACCGGCGTACTGGAGCTGCCGATGCCGACCGTCGCCGCGGTGCACGGGTTCGCGCTCGGCGGCGGCTTCGAGCTGGCTCTGTCCTGCGACGTGATCGTGGCCGACCGTACGGCCGTGGTGGGGCTGCCCGAGGTCTCGGTGGGGGTGATCCCCGGCGGTGGCGGTACGCAGCTGCTGCCCCGGCGGGTGGGCGCCGCGCGGGCGGCCGAGCTGATCTTCACGGCGCGACGGCTGGAGGCGCCGGAGGCGGCCGAGCTGGGCCTCGTGGACCGCCTGGTGGGGGAGGGCCGGGACCGCGAGGAGGCCCTGGAACTGGCCTCCCGGATGGCGGCGAACTCGCCGGTCGGACTGCGCGCCGCCAAGCGCGCCCTGCGACTCGGACACGGCCTCGACCTGCGGGCCGGCCTGGAGGTCGAGGACGCGGCCTGGCGCTCGGTGGCCTTCTCCGCGGACCGCGCGGAGGGAGTGGCAGCCTTCAACGAAAAGCGCCCCCCGCACTGGCCGGGAGAGTAGCCACCCCTTCGCGACAACTGCGCCCCCACACCGACCGGGACGGCGACCACTCGACGCCGAACGGTCCGGCGACCGCCGTGCCGACCGGAGAAGCCGGGCGCCACCGCAGGGCACGGACGGCCCGCGCCCCCACACCTGCCGTCCGGCGGGACCGCGGTACCGGCCGGGTTGCGGCGGCCCGACGCTGTTGCCGTCGTGCTCGGCGGTGCCGGCTGTCCGGTGCCGAGCCGGAGTCGGCGTCCGGCGACTGCGGGCAGCCGTGCAGTGCGCTGATCGGTAGAGGTCGGTGCCGCCGTCGGGCGCGGACGGCCCGCGGCCGCTTGCCGTCAGGCATGACCGCCGGGCCGTGTGGCCGCCGTGTCGGAGGGGCTGTGGCTGCCTGGCTGTGGTCGTGGTGCTTGGCCGGGCTGCGGCTGCCTGGCGCTGTGGTCGGCGGGTGGTGGCTGGTCGGCCTCTGGCGGGGAGTCGGCAGTCCGGCGGCTGCCGGCGGCTGCGCCGCGCACTGGCCGGAGTGGGCGGGAGCCCGTCTGCCGGGCCCGGACGGCCTGCGGCCCTACGCCTGCCCTTCGCCGTGACCGCCGTGCTCGGCGAGCCGCGCCTGGCCGGGGCCCGGACGCCGTGCCTCGCGGGTTCGGGGGCGTGTGAGCCCGTGTGGGATTCTGTGGGCCCGGCGGAGTCGTGTGCGGCGCACTGGCAGGTGGGCCAATGTCTCGATTCATCTGAAACATCCCTAGCCTGGGGTGATGGGCGAGAACAGGCGGCTGGCGGACGTCGTGGCGTTGGCGCAGGGGATGGCCGCGGCGCAGACCTCGCGTGAGTCGTGGCGGGCGGCGGCGCTCGGCGCGTGCCGGGCGCTGGAGGGGAGCTTCGCCGCGCTCTCGGTGTGGGAGCGCGAGCACGGCCGGCTGCGGGTCCTGGTGAACGTGGGGGACCGGGCGCCCGAAGAGGCGGAGTTCCCGGAGGGCGAGGCCTACCCGGTGCACCAGTTCCCGGAGATCACCGAGTTCCTGCACGAGCGGTGGGCCTCGGGCGGCGAACCCGACGCCTGGGTGGAGACCGCCGACGGCGCGGCCGCGGGTCACCCCGGCTACAGCCACCAGCGCGTCGCCGCGCTGCGCAGGCGAGGGCGCGGCTGCTGTGTGGTCGCGCCGATCGTGCAGCACGGACGCGCCTGGGGAGAGCTCTACGTCGCCCGTCCGGTCGGCACCCCCCTCTTCGGCCGCTCCGACGCCGACTTCGCCACCGTGCTGGCCGCCGTGGTCGCCGCCGGGCTCGCCCAGAGCGAGCGGCTGGAGGAGGCCCGCCGGCTGGCGTTCACGGACGCGCTGACCGGACTCGCCAACCGCCGTGCCGTCGACGTGATGCTCGACGAGGCGATCGAGCGGCACCGCGCGGACGGCGTCGTGGTCAGCCTCGTCGTCTGCGACCTCAACGGACTCAAGCAGGTCAACGACACCCTCGGCCACGCCGTCGGCGACCGGCTCCTCGAACGGTTCGGCTCCGTGCTGTCGCTGTGCGGCGCGATGGTGCCGGGCGCCCTCGTGGCACGGCTCGGCGGCGACGAGTTCTGCCTGGTCGCGGTGGGCCCCTCGGCCGACGACGTGATCAAGGCGGCCGACGAGCTGTGCCGGCGCGCGGCCGAGCTGGAGCTGGGCGAGGGCGTCGCCTGCGGGGTGGCCTCGACGGAGCACGCGATCCGGCCGGTACCGTCGGCCCGGCGGCTGTTCCGGCTCGCCGACGCCGCCCAGTACCGGGCGAAGGCGCTGCGCGCCGACCGGCCCGTGGTCGCCGGCCGTGAGGGCGCGCAGGACCCGGTCGTCCGCCTCGTCGACGCGCCCCCGCCCGCACCGGCGGCCCCGGCGGAGCGGCGCCGCTTCCGGGGCCGCAGGCCCTGACCGGCACCGGGGATTTCGGCCGCGAGTTGTAAGAGCCGCTCCCGGCATCCACTAGTGACATCTTCGCATTCACTGCGTACGCTCCTGAATATGGATATGCATACTGTGGTGGTGGGGACGTCGGGGGTCACCGCGTCCGACGTTCTCGCCGTGGCGCGCGGCGGCGCCCGTATCGAGCTCTCCGGCGAGGCGGTGGCGGCCCTCACGGCGGCCCGGGAGATCGTGGACGCGCTGGCGGCCAAGCCCGAACCCGTCTACGGCGTCAGCACCGGCTTCGGCGCCCTGGCGACCCGGCACATCAGTCAGGAGCTGCGCACCCAGCTCCAGCGCAACATCGTCCGCTCGCACGCCGCCGGCATGGGCCCGCGGGTCGAGCGCGAGGTCGTGCGGGCGCTGATGTTCCTGCGGCTGAAGACCGTGTGTTCCGGGCACACCGGCGTACGCCCCGAGGTCGCGCAGACCATGGCCGACGTGCTCAACGCCGGCATCACCCCGGTCGTGCACGAGTACGGCTCCCTCGGCTGCTCCGGCGACCTCGCCCCGCTGTCCCACTGCGCCCTCACCCTCATGGGCGAGGGTGACGCGGAGAGCCCCGACGGCGTCGTACGCCCCGCCGCCGAGCTGCTCGCCGAGCACGGCATCCAGCCCGTCGAACTGCGCGAGAAGGAGGGCCTGGCCCTCCTCAACGGCACCGACGGCATGCTCGGCATGCTGATCATGGCCCTCGCCGACCTCGACACCCTGTACAAGTCCGCCGACATCACCGCCGCCCTCAGCCTGGAGGCCCTGCTCGGCACGGACAAGGTCCTCGCCCCCGAGCTGCACGCCATCCGCCCGCACCCGGGACAGGGCGCCTCCGCCGCCAACATGCTGGCCGTGCTCAAGGGTTCCGGCCTCACCGGGCACCACCAGGGCGACGCGCCCCGAGTCCAGGACGCCTACTCCGTGCGGTGCGCCCCGCAGGTCGCCGGCGCCGGCCGGGACACCCTCGCGTACGCCCGGCTGGTCGCCGAGCGGGAACTCGCCTCCGCCGTGGACAACCCCGTCGTCCTGCCCGACGGCCGGGTGGAGTCCAACGGCAACTTCCACGGCGCCCCGGTCGCCTATGTGCTGGACTTCCTCGCCATCGCCGCAGCCGACCTCGGCTCGATCGCCGAGCGCCGTACCGACCGGCTGCTCGACAAGAACCGCAGCCACGGCCTGCCGCCGTTCCTCGCCGACGACGCCGGCGTCGACTCGGGCCTGATGATCGCCCAGTACACGCAGGCCGCGCTGGTCAGCGAGATGAAGCGGCTCGCCGTACCGGCGTCCGCCGACTCCATCCCGTCCTCCGCCATGCAGGAGGACCACGTCTCCATGGGCTGGTCGGCGGCGCGCAAGCTGCGCACGGCCGTCGGCAACCTGAACCGGATCATCGCGGTCGAGCTGTACGCCGCCGCGCGCGCCGTTCAGCTGCGCGAGGGCCTGACCCCGGCTCCGGCGAGCCGGGCGGTCATCGACGCCGCTCGCGAGGCGGGCGTTGAGGGACCGGGTCCGGACCGCTTCCTCGCGCCCGACCTCGCCGCCGCGGACGCCTTCGTGGCGGACGGCCGGCTCGTCGCGGCGGCCGAGACCGTCACCGGCCCGCTCCAGTAGGACGGTGGGCCGGGGGTCAAGTCGAGGGAGCGCCGGGCGGGTTCAGAAGCCCAGGCGCTCCCGGCGCACGGAGTAGACCACGAAGCCGGCGCCCAGTATGAGGAGCGTGGTGCCGCCGGCGACGTACGGAGTGGTGTCGATGCTTCCGGTGTCGGCGAGTTCGGTCCCGCTCCCGGCGGAGGCGTCCTCCCGGGCGCCGGACGTCTCCGCCGCCGATGCGGGCCGCCCCTGCTCCGTGACCTGGGCGGTCGGTACCGCCGGGCCCGCCCCTCTCGCCGGAGTGCCCACCGACGCGTCCGCGGAGGGGACGAACCACAGGGCGCCCAGCAGGGTGCCTGCGGCGGTGGCGGTCAGCAACGTACGGCGAGCGGATGACACGGAATATCGATCCCCTTGTGGCGCTGGCGAATTGGCCGTGTGGGGCGATGTTAGTGAACGTCGCGGGTCACAGGAAAGTCACGGGACGTTTGAGCCGTACCCTCCGACCATGAGCACTCCAGAGACTTCACGTTTTGTACGCCTCAGTGTCGAGCTCGTCCTCGAGATCGAGGACGAGGACGCCGTCATCGGGGCGGCCCGCAGCCGGATCGCCGAGCACATCGAGGACGGCGAACTGGACCCCGCGGAGCGGGCGCACGCCGAGGGCGCTGTGACGGAAGACACCGCCGAGGCCCTGGCGTACCTGGTCGATCCGTTCGACCTGGTCGGCGAGGTGCCGGGGGTGGAACTCCAGCAGGCCTCCTGGTCGAGCGAACCCATCGCGTACGACCCGGATTCGCCCGACTGGGAGTTCGGCGAGGATGATGACGACGAGGAAGTCGACGAGGAAGGCGACGAGGGCGACGAGGACGGGGACGACGAGAAGGTGGGCGGCGCCGGACACTCCGGCTGACGTCTCTCGGATCACATCGGCGACCCCGGCCGCAACCGACGTCCGGGGTTTCGTCGTCTCAGGCAACGTGCAGGCCGGGCAGCGCACCGTCCGCTACGGCGGACGTGGCGAGTCCCACATTTCCACGACGTGGGAACGGGACGAAACGGTCGTAGCGTTGAGGACTCGCGACGGGGGCCTCGAGGGGTTTTGGGACTCGCCAACGATGGAGAAGCGTGTGATGACGAACAGTAAGCGGCGCAAGCGCCTGACGGCCGCGTCCGCACTGCTCGGCGGTGTACTGGTGCTCACGGGCTGTTCCGGCAGCAGCGACGCGACCGACGGCGGTGGCGACACCTCGCAGGCCAAGGCCGACAAGGCCGCGGCCGAGGAGTCGTCGGAGGCCCAGATCAAGATCACACCAGCGGACGGCTCCGACAACGCCTCGATCAACAACTCCGCTGCCGTGATCGTTGCCAAGGGCACGCTGACGAAGGTCACCATGACGACGGCCGACGGTACGGCCGTCGAGGGGCAGATATCGGCCGACAAGAAGAGCTGGAAGCCCGACGCCCAACTCCAGCGCGCCACCACCTACAAGGTCGCCGCGAGCGCCACCGACGCCAAGGGCCGGGCCGCTCACGAGAACGCCTCCTTCACCACGGTCGCCCCGGCGCACAGCTTCATCGGTTCCTTCAACCCGGACAACGGCACCACGGTCGGCGTCGGCATGCCCGTCTCGATCAACTTCGACAAGGCGATCACCAACAAGGCGGCCGTCCAGAAGGGCATCACCGTCACCTCCTCCAGCGGCCAGGAGGTCGCCTGCCACTGGTTCGGTGTGCAGCGCATGGACTGCCGTCCCGAGCAGTACTGGCAGGAGAACTCCACCGTCACGCTGAAGCTCGACCTCGACGGCGTCGAGGGCGCCCAGGGCGTCTACGGCGTCCAGCAGAAGACGGTCACCTTCAACATCGGCCGCAACCAGGTCTCCTACGTCGACGCGAAGACCAAGCAGATGAAGGTCACGCGGAACGGAAAGGTCGTCAAGACCATCCCGATCTCCGCGGGGTCGCCCGAGAACAAGACGTACGAAGGCCGGATGGTGATCTCCGAGAAGTTCAAGGAGACCCGGATGAACGGCGCGACGGTCGGTTTCACCGACGACGACGGCAAGGGCGAGTACGACATCAAGGACGTGCCGCACGCCATGCGCCTGACCAACTCCGGCACCTTCATCCACGGCAACTACTGGGGCGGGCCGGGCGTCTTCGGCAACGTCAACACCAGCCACGGCTGTGTCGGCCTGCAGGACAAGAAGGGCGCGAACGACCCGAACACGCCGGGCTCGTGGTTCTTCGACAACTCGATGGTCGGTGACGTCGTCGTCGTCCAGAACACCGGCGACAAGACCGTCGCCCCGGACAACGGCCTCAACGGCTGGAACATGAGCTGGGCGCAGTGGAAGGCCGATTCGGCCGCCTGACGACCGCTTGCCCGTGAAGACCGGTGCCGCCCCTCGGGGACGCACCGGTCTTCTCATGCTTCTCTTATGACGGCCTCAAGACCTCATCAGGCGGCGCTCCTACCGTCGGCGCATGTTCTTCACCTACCTGAGGCGCGAGCTGCGCCGCCGTCGAAAGGCGGCTCTCGTCGTCGCCTCCGGCCTCGCGCTGGGCATCGCGCTGGTCATCGTGGTCAACTCCGTGTCCAACGGCATGGGCAGGGCGCAGGACAAGGTCCTGCAGTCGCTGTACGGGCTGGGCACGGACATGACCGTCAGCAAGGCGGCCACGCCGACGTCCGGCGACTCGCGCCCGCGCTTCAAGTTCGATGCCAAGGAGAACGGCGACGAGGGCGAGCAGAGCAGTGACCGGGTCATGGCGCAGGGCTTCACCACCCTGTCCGCCTCCACGGTCACCAAGGTGGCGGACCAGCAGGGTGTCTCCTCCGCGGTCGGCGGGCTCAGCCTCAACGTGGTGAGGGTCAACGGCCAGTTCAGCCGCGGCCAGTTCCAGCAAGGCGGCGGCGGCGAGACGCGCGGGGCGCCCGGCTCCGGGCCACAGGGCCGGGTCATGGGCGGCGGCGCCGACTTCGACGTCAACCAGTACACGGTCTACGGCACCGACGTCACCCGGCCGGAGCTCGGCCCGCTGACCTCCTCGAAGATCACCGACGGCCGCACCTTCGAGTCCGGCGAGACCGACGCCAAGGTCGCCGTCGCCGACTCGGCGTACGCCAAGGAGAAGAAGCTCAAGGTCGGTGGCAGCGTCACCACCAAGGGCGTCAAGTACGAGGTCATCGGCATCGCCACCGCGAGCAGCGGGGACGCGGCGGCCAACCTGTACATCCCGCTGAAGCAGGCGCAGACCCTCAGCGGCGACAAGGACAAGGTCACCACGATCTACGTCAAGGCGGCCGACTCCCAGCAGATCGACGCCGTCAAGAGCGCCATCCAGAAGAACGTCCCGGGAACCACGGTCACCACCTCCGCCGACCTGGCCAAGACCGTCTCCGGCTCCCTGTCCACCGCCGCCGACCTGGCCACCACCGTCGGCAAGTGGCTGTCCATCGCGGTGCTCGTGGCCGCTTTCCTCGTCGCCGGCCTGCTGACCTCCTCGGCGGTCTCCCGGCGGGTGCGCGAGTTCGGCACGCTCAAGGCACTGGGCTGGAAGTCGGGCCGGGTGACCCGGCAGGTGGTCGGCGAGGCCGTCGTCAACGGCCTGGTCGGTGGCGTCCTCGGGATCGCGCTCGGCCTGGCGGGCGCGTACGCGGTGACCGCGATCAGTCCGACGCTTCAGGCGCAGCTGGGTGGTTCCGGTGGCGGCCCGGGCGGCGAGGGCGTCTTCCGCGGCGGCGGGGGCCTCGGCGGACCCGGCCGGCAGGCCGCGAAGTCCCTGGAGGTCGCGCTGACCGCGCCGGTCAGCCTCACCACCATCGTCCTCGCGGTCGGCCTCGCCGTGGCCGGCGGCCTGATAGCGGGCGCGTTCGGCGGCTGGCGGGCCTCCCGGCTGCGCCCGGCCGACGCCCTGCGGCGCGTCGAGTAGCGCGCCGCCCGCCGCGACCCAGAGGGCCGTCGGCCCAACTTCTCCACGCATCCCAGGAGCTGTTCCCCCATGTACGAACTCACCGGCGTCACCAAGCACTACACCCGGGGCAAGGAGGTCGTCCGCGCCCTCGACGAGGTCGACCTGACCATCGGCGACGGCGACCGGCTGGTCATCCAGGGCCCCACCGGCGGCGGCAAGTCGACGCTGCTGCAGATGCTGGGCGGCCTGGACCGGCCCACCTCCGGCCAGGTCGTCCTCGACGGCACCGACCTGGCGAAGCTGCCCGAGGCCCGGCTCACCCGGGTGCGCAGCGAGAGCATCGGCTTCGTCTTCCAGTCCTTCAACCTGATCCCGACCCTGACCGCGCAGGAGAACGTCGAGACCGCCCTCGTCCCACTCGGCTTCAAGGCCGCCGAACGGCGCGAACGGGCCGCCGAGGCACTGGAGTCGGTCGGGCTCGGCGAGCGGCTCGGGCACCTGCCGTCCGAGATGTCCGGCGGCCAGCAGCAGCGCGTCGCCATCGCCCGCGCCCTGGTCAAGCAGCCGAAGGTGCTGCTCGCCGACGAACCCACCGGAAACCTCGACGAGTCCATGCGCGACGAGATCATGGACGTACTGGAACGCATGTGGAAGGAGCACGGGCTGACGTTCGTCATGGTCACCCACGACTCCGCCATCGCGAGGAAGGCCCCGCGCGTTGCGACCATCCGCAAGGGCCGCATCACCGTCAAGGAGAACGCGGGCGCCTGAGGAGGAGGCCCAACCGCACCCTGGTATTGAGCAGTTGATCACCCCCCGGCATACTTCGTCTTCCGGGGGTGGGGGTGTAGCGCACTTGTGCGAGCCTTGCCCCGGCCGAGTGGACAGGGAATCCGCTCGGCACTCTGTTTCCAGGGGGAGTTTTGCGCAGACAAGTGAAAAGAGCGTGCGTGGGCACGGTCGCCGCTGCGGCGGCCGTCGCCCTCGCCGCGGGTATGACCAGCCCCGCCTCGGCGGGGCCCGAGCAGCGCTCGGCCCACGCCGCCGGGCCCACGGCCCAGCGCACCGTCACTCTCATCACCGGCGACCGGGTCACCGTGGACGCCAAGGGGCGCGTGGTCGGCCTGCACCGGGCCGAGGGCCGCGAGCAGATACCCGTGCAGGTCCGCCGGACGGGCGGACACACCCTCGTCGTACCGGCCGACGCGTCCCGTCTGATCGCCTCCGGCAAGCTGGACCAACGCCTGTTCGACATCACCGAGTTGAACAAGTCCGCCACCCGCAGGTCGCTCAAGAACGGCCTGAAGGTCATCGTCGGCTACCAGGGCGCGGCCACCACCGCCCGGGCCGACGTCCGCGAGGCCGGCACCCTGCGCCGGGCCCTGAAGACGCTGAACGCCGACGCGGTGCAGACGCCCCTCAAGGACACGCCCGAGCTGTGGAAGGCCCTCACCAGGGGGGACCGGACCAGCGCCGGCATCGCGCACATCTGGCTCGACGGCGTCCGCAAGGTCAACCTCGACAAGTCCGTGCCGCAGATCGGCGCGCCGAAGGCCTGGCAGACCGGCTACACCGGCAAGGGCGTGAAGATCGCCGTCCTGGACACCGGTGTCGACGCCACCCACGACGATCTGAAGTCCCAGGTGGTGGCGGCCAAGAACTTCTCCACCGCCGCCAGCACGACCGACCGCTTCGGCCACGGCACCCATGTCGCCTCCATCGCGGCGGGCACCGGCGCCAAGTCGGGCGGCAAGTACAAGGGCGTGGCGCCCGGCGCCAAGATCCTCAACGGCAAGGTCCTCGACGACGACGGCTACGGCGACGACTCCGGCATCCTGGCTGGTATGGAGTGGGCGGCCCAGCAGGGCGCCGACATCGTCAACCTCAGCCTCGGCGGCCCGGACACCCCCGGAGTCGACCCGCTGGAGGCGCAGGTCGACAAGCTCTCCGCCGAGAAGGGCATCCTCTTCGCGATCGCCGCGGGCAACGAGGGCCCCGAGACGCTCGGTTCGCCCGGCAGCGCCGACTCCGCCCTCACCGTCGGCGCCGTCGACAAGAAGGACCGGTTCGCCGACTTCTCCTCCACCGGCCCGCGTCTGGGCGACGGCGCCATCAAGCCCGACGTCACCGCGCCGGGCGTGGCCATCACCGCCGCCGCGGCCAAGAACAGCCTGATCGGCAAGGAGGTCGGCGAGAACCCGGCCGGCTACCTGACCATCGAGGGCACCTCGATGGCGACCCCGCACGTCGCCGGTGCCGCCGCGCTCCTCAAGCAGCAGCATCCCGACTGGGGTTACGTCGAGCTGAAGGGCGCGCTGGCCGGCTCCGCCAAGGGCGGCCCGTACACCCCCTTCGAGCAGGGCGCCGGCCGTATCGCCGTCGACAAGGCGATCCAGCAGACCGTGATCGCAGACCCGGTGTCGGTGAGCTTCGGCATCCAGGCCTGGCCGCACACCGACGACGAGCCGGTCACCAAGCAGCTGACCTACCGCAACCTCGGCACCGAGGACGTCACGTTCAGCCTGGCCATGACGCCCACCGGCCCCAACGGTGAGCCCGCCCCGGCCGGTTTCTTCACGCTGGGCGCGACCGAGGTGACGGTCCCGGCCGGAGACAAGGCCTCCGTCGACCTGACCGTGAACACCCGGCTGGGCGGCACCCTGGACGGCGCGTACTCGGCGTACGTGACGGCGACCGGGGGCGGGCAGACCGTCCGCACGGCCGCGGCCGTGCAGCGCGAGGTCGAGTCGTACGACGTCACCGTCAAGCACATCGGCCGGGACGGGAAGCCCGCCACCGGCTACGACACGGTCCTGTTCGGCTACACCGGCCTCGGCGCGGACCGCGCCTACCAGGTGCCCGCGGGATCCGGCACGTCGACCGTGCGCGTGCCCAAGGGCACCTACCTGCTGGACGCCTGGATCGCGAAGGACTTCACCACCTTCAAGGGCGGCCTGGACTGGCTGGTCCAGCCGAAGCTGACCGTCACCGGGAACGTCACGGTCACGGTCGACGCCCGCAACGCCAAGAAGGCCGACATCACCGTGCCGGACAAGACCGCACGGCAGCACATCGGGACGATCGGCTACGTCTACGACCCGGCGATGATCAGCCTCTCCATGGTCGTCGGCTCCTGGTCCGAGCTGCGCACCGGCTCCGTGGGCGGCGACGTCACCGGGCTCACCCAGGCCTGGAGCGGCCAGTGGACCAAGGGCGCGAAGGCCGAGTACGACGTGGCGACCTCCGCGACGGTCAAGCGGTTCCAGGGCGGCAAGGTCCGCCACTACGCCGCGCGTGAGCTCGCCACGGTGAAGAACAACGTGGGCGCGGGCGCCTCCGGCAAGACCGGCGCCGTCACGCCGTTGGGCATGCTCCCCGACAGCATCGTCGTCACGGACAGCATCGAGCAGAAGCTGCCGGGTACGCGGACGCTGTACCTGTCGACCGGCAACGGCATCATGTGGGGCCTGTTCATGGAGCAGTTCCGCGGCCACGACAAGAAGGGCCTGCCGATCACCGAGGCGCTGTACGCGTCCGACGCCCTGAAGACCTACAAGGGCGGCAAGACCTACACCAACACCTTCAACAGGGCGGTGTTCGGTCCCCACCTGAGCCGGAACTACGGCATCTTCCGCTATGGGAACGAGCTCTACGGCGCCCTGCCGCTGTTCTCCGACTCCCAGGCGCACTGGGGCCTCTCGACGTTCACCTCGGCGAACACGACCCTGTACCGCAACGGCAAGAAGGTCGCCTCCAACAAGGACCCGATGTTCGGGGACGAGCCCTTCATCGTGACCGCGGGTGACGCCCAGTACCGGCTGACCACCTCGGTCAAGCGCAGCGCCAAGGTCGCGAACGCCTCCACCCGCGTCGACGCGAGCTGGACGTTCCGTTCCAAGAAGCCGTCCGGCCGGGCAGAGGTCCAGCTGCCGGCCTCCATGCTCCGCTTCAAGGCGGGCACCGGCCTGGACAACCGTGTCCCGGCGGGCAAGAAGGCCACCTTCCCGGTCACCGTGGAGGGCGCGGCCGCGGGCAAGAACCTCAAGTCGCTGAGCGTCTGGGTGTCGTACAACAGCGGCAAGACCTGGAAGAAGGTCACCGTCACGAAGGGCAAGATCACCGTCAAGAACCCGGCGAAGGGGAAGGCGATCTCCTACAAGGCCAAGATCACGGACAAGAAGGGCAACGTGTCCACGGTCGCGATCTACGGTGCGTACTACGGCAAGTGAGCCGGTAGTCGACGGCCCTTGATGGGCCGACGGGCCTGACAGCCTGACAGCCCATGGAGAACGAGCGGCCCGCCGGAAGCATGGCTTCCGGCGGGCCGTTTTCGTTCCCGAGCTGGGGACCGGGACCGGGAACAAGAACGGGTTCATCACGCCTCGTCGCGCCTCGGTTGGCCTAGAGTCGTGGCCATGACAGCCGAACTGACCGCGATGATCACCGCCGTCGTCGGCGTCCTCGGTACGCTCTTCGCGCCCGTACTCAGCCAGCGGCTGACCGCACGCGGGCGCGCGGAAGAGGCCGAGGCGGCGGAACGCGGACGGCGGTTCGAGGAACGCCGCGACGCGTACACGGCGATGAACCGGGCCTCGCGCCAGTTCCACACGCTCCTCAAGGACGCCCTGCACCGCATCCGCGACGGCGTGTACTCGGAAGAGGACCGCGGCCGGCTGGAGGAGGTGCGGCGCGACCACCGCGACCGCTATGCCGAGGCCCAGATGGTGGTGCCCGAGCGGATCCTGAGCGCCTCGCGGGCGGTGAACGAGGTCCTCGCGGGCGTCGACGCCGCGGCCAAGCGCCTCGACCGGGGCCTGGCCGGGGAGGGCGAGAGCGCGGAGCAGGCCCTGCTCGACCTGAAGGAGGCCGAACCGCGCCTGTCGGCGATGCGCAGGATGATGCGGGAGGACCTGGGGGTGCGGGACTGAGGCGTGCGGAGTCGGGCCGTCCCTGTGCGGGACTCTGGAAAGGGGCGACGACTGAGCGGGATGCTCCTGCCGGGCGGATGTGCGAGACGGCCATCGCTGGATAGAGTCGTCCCGTTACAACTGGTTGTGGGGACAGCCAGAGTGCCTCGGGGAGGGCCCGCAACACATGAGTCGTCGTTCCAATGGCTTGGTCGGTGTCTGGGCTGAGATGCAGAGGCAGCAGCAGCGCCAGATGGAGGCCGAAGCCCGACGGCGGCGACAAGAAGCGCAACAGGCACGTGCCCATCAGCGGCGAGCCGCACAGAGTCACCGCGAGTACAGGCAGGCAGAGGCCCGACGCCGTACCGAGGAACTCGACGCACAGGTTGCGTCCCTGCAAGGCCTTCTCGCCTCGGGCTGTCAGGCTCCCGCATTCAGGGCTTCCTCTCTCACGCGCCGTGAAGAGATCGAGCCCTTCGTTCCAGGCCCACTGGCGCAGTCCGTGCCCATGCCGAATTCCGATCACTACCAGGCGCAGGGCGGGTGGACTGCCAGTCGCCGGGCACAGGCGCAGGCCGAAGTTCGGGCGCGCTTCGAGCGGGACTGGCACGCGGCGCAGGCGGCGGAGGCGCAGCGGCAGCAGCAGTTGGCGACGTACCAGCGGGAGTACCAGCAGTGGGCCGACGCCCAACTGGCCGATGTGCGGCGGCACAACGCCGGCATCGCCGAGCTGACCGAGGGAGTGAGCCGCCGCGATCCCGACGCCGTGGTCGAGTACTTCTCCGCCGCTCTCTACGCGTCGACCGCGTGGCCGGAGGGTTTCCCACGCCAGGTGGCGGCGGCGTACGACGCGGCAGCCGGACAGTTGGTGCTGGACTGGGAGCTGCCCGCCTACGGCGTCGTCCCCGAGGTCAAGTCCGTCCGGTACGTGTCCGCGACGGACCAGGACAAGGAGACCGCCCGGCCGGTGACTCAGCGCAGGGCCCTTTACCGGGAGGTTCTGGCGCAGTGCGCGCTGCTCGTCCTGCACGAACTCTTCGCCGCGGACGAGCTGGGCGCGCTCGAGTCGGTAACCTTGAACGGCTTCGTGGACGGACACGACCCCACGACGGGCCGGCCGGGCAACATCTACCTGGCGACCGTCATGGCCCCGCGCTCGACGTTCCGCGATCTGCACTTGGCGCAGGTGGACGCCTGCAGCTGCCTGGCCGATGCGCTGCGCGGGCAACTCTCGGCCCGCCCCGACCAACTCACTCCGGTACGGCCGAGCCGCCGGCCGCAGGAGGTGGGGAACCGTGTCGTCACGCATGGCAGCAATGAGGAACCCGACCTGTACGAGATGGATCCGATCGCCTTCGAGGATCTCGTTGCCGATCTCTTCCGGGCCATGGGGATGCAGGCAGTCACCACCCAACGCTCGAACGACGGCGGAGTGGACGTCGACGCGCTGGATCCGGCACCGATCCGCGGCGGCAAGATCGTCGTCCAGGTCAAGCGCTACCGGAACACGGTGCCGCCCACCGCCGTGCGCGACCTGTACGGGACCGTGCAGGACGTCGGCGCGAACAAGGGCGTGCTCGTCACGACGTCGAGGTTCGGCCCCTGCTCACACACCTTCGCCAACGGCAAGCCGCTGGAACTGATCCCGGGAACCGAACTCGTCGACCTGCTGCACCGCCATGGGCTGCGCGGACGCCTGGGCGATGGCGCCCGTCAATCCGCGGCTCAGCCGACGCCGGCGGTCGCGGACACTGGGCTGCCCGACGACCACAACGTCCTGGGCATGTCGTGGACCGGAAGCGTCGCCCTGGACGTGTGCGCTCTCGTCTGCCGTGGCAACCGTGTCCTCAGCGACGACCACTTCGTCTTCTTCAACAACCCGCGGACACCGGACGGCTCCGTGCGCGCCCTTCCCGCCAACGCACCCGACAAGGCCGCCATCTGCGTCTCCTTCGACGCGCTGCCGGCCGAGGCGGACCGATTCGTACTCGTGGCCGCCATCGACCCGGAGGTCAACCCGGACGCCGACCTCTCGGGCTTCACGGATGCCTCCATCCGCCTGCTCGACCCGAGGCTGGCCGAGCTGGGACGCCTGGAAGTCTCCGACGGCCGCCCCCACGAAACCGCCCTGGTACTCGGCTCCTTCCGCCGCAGGCCCAACGGTGACTGGGACTTCGTCCTGGGCGGCAGGGGCTACACGGGCGGCCTGGAAGAGCTCGTCCAGGACTTCGGCATCGAGGTGGAGTAGAACCAGTGGGCGGGGCAGTTCGAAGATCTGCCCCGCCTTCACCTCGGCGCCCAGGGCCGGGGCGGGCACCGGCCCCATGCTCGACCACGACACCGGACACCTCGTGCGCGGGAATGACGGGCGTCCGCTCCCGCCCGGATCCGTCGAGGCTGCTGAGACTTCTCACGGTATGACAGTCAGTGCTTTGGCGGTGCTGTCCGGCCAGGGCGGCGTGGCCGCTTCGGCAGGACGAAGTGGCTGGCGCACCGCGCGCGCCGCCGGCTCGCCGATCAGGCCCCGGACCTTCTCGGGGTCCTGGACCGCTGCCGACGCGAGACGGTGAGCCCCCTATGGCCGTCCGTACGGCACCGGCCGACCGGTGAAGGCGTCCAGGAGCACACGGTCGCCGAGCGGCCGGTCCAGCTTCACCGGCACCACCTCGCTGAGCCCCTGGTCGGTGCAGGGACCCTCCTTCCTCCCGACGACGGACGCGGACAGCACCACACTCCCGTCCGTCTCCAGCACAGCCACGGCAGGACCGTCGTCACAGGCCCCGTGGTCGGCGATCACCGTGACGGACCGGCCGTCCCTCGCGGTCCCGGCCAGCTGCCGAAGCGGCTGCAACGTGTCGCTGGGCCCCTCCGCTATCGGCTCGACCGGCGGCGTGGGGGGCTTCCAGGGACGGACGGCGGCCTGCTTGAGCGGAGTGCCGTAGCCGTCCAGGGTGAAAAGCCAGGCCGGGACGGTCGCCGGGCCGCGGCTGGTGGCCAGGGTCATCTCACCCAGCTTCGCCCCGGTCACGGTCAAGTGCGGTCCGTCGTTGCCGCCGCGGGCCACGGCCTCGTACGCCTGCCGCGCCTCCATCAGCGGCAGCGTGAGCGAGCCCCCGCTCTCCCACTTCACCCGGCCGTTCCTCCGTGGCGCGGCGGGGAGTTGGCCGCGCAGGGCGAAGTTCTGGTTCCCGTAGGCCTGCTTGTCGGCTGCGTCGTGGAAGGCGTCCTCGGGCAGCTGGACCACCTCTCCGATCGGGTAGTAGCCCTTCCGCCAAGCCCGGGCGGCCTCGGAACCGTCCCAGGCGTCGGCGACCTGACGAGCGCGGGCCTCCGCCATCGGGCTGTGGCCGGGGGTGCGGGCCTGAATGCCACGACCGCTGCCCTGTTCGCTGCCGCAGCCGGTGACCGCCCCGCCCGCTGCGGCGAAGAGTGCGAGGACGAGGAGCAGTTGGGCGGTGCGTGCGGACATGGGTCCCCCCTGGGTCCGACGGTGACGAGCACAGGCTTCGCGGTGCGGGGCCGCGGCGTACTGCTCGTATGACGTACCAGGCCCGGTTTTCGTTGTACACGAAGGCGACGCCGCACCGTCGACGGCACAGCAGCCACAGTGGACCGGCGGCGGCCATCTCGTTCATGCGGTCTGTCTCTTGGACGAGGCGGACGCCGGCGGACTTGCAGATCTCGACGGCCGCCTCCAGCTCGTCGGCGCTGATCACGGAGCCGGTCGGGTTGTTGGGGTGGGTGGAAACTCCGCCCTCGGTGATCACCGACCTCGGTCGCTGACCTTCCTCGGCGTGGCGTTGGCGGTTGGGCTCTCTACACCGGCCGCTGAGCGATGGTGGTGGGTCGGCGGCGTCGCGGTGTTTTGTTCGCCCATGATCCTCTCCATGATCAACCAGGGATACGGTGCGACGCTCCTCACGGCTGAGGGCATGGAGTTGTACACCCTCTTCCGTCGCAGATCAGTGCTCTGGGGTGAGGTTGCAGGGATTGAAGAGCGTTGCCTTCCAGCGCGGAGTGGTACGCGGTCGGATGTGCGTATCGTCCGAGTTCGCGGCAGGGCGCTCACGGTTCCGGGCGCCCTCACCGCCCGCATGCACGACCCCAAGTTCGAGGCAAAGTTGGCGGCGATCCGGCAGTACAGGGCTCGCACAGCCGACAGCCAATACCGCATCAGGTAGTTGACAGGGCGAACGTTGCCTGATGCGGCAGTACCATGATCCACCCTTGCGCGGGCCAGCCCAAGAGAGTTGATGCAGGCCAGGCTTCAGGCGGCATATCGCTGCTGGGTGCTGCGAACGCGGCATGATGACTCACGTCAAGCCGTGTTCGTGACCCTCGTTTCGCTCGGCTTGGTGGATCCACCTCAGCAGCACTACCCGTCCTGGTGACGGACCAGATCGAACTGCTCAGCCGGTCGGTCGGCGGACAGGACCGGGCGTGTTCCAGCCCGCCGCGTGGTCCGGGGTCCACTGTGAGCCGTGAACGGGGTTCAGTCCCTCGCTCCATCGGCCAGGAAGGCGCTCAGACTGTCGAGGAGCATGGTGCTGCCCTGCTCGGCCATGTCGCGTTCCTCGGCGGTGTCGCAGGTCTGGCGGAGCACGATCTGCGTGTGTCGGTCGTCCTGCTCGTCGAGTTCCACGGTCATGGCCGCAGGCGCGGGCTTGCCGGGTACGTCCATGCCGACCACCAGGAGGCGGTTCTCGACGACCTCGAGATAGGAGCCGGTCAGCGGGAACTGTCCGCCGTCGGGCGTGACCATCATGGCCTTCCACGCTCCGCCCGGCCGTACGTCCATCTCGACGGAGCCGGCAGCGGCGTAAGCCCACTGGGCATACTGCTCGGGGGTGGTCCACGCCCGCCACACCTTCACCGCGGGGGCGTCCAGCGTTCGAGTCAGCTTGTAGGAGAAGCCGTCGGCCGGGATGGTCTGCTCGGTGCTCATCTTTTCGTCTCCTGGTCTCATGTTGCTCGGGACTGTTGCACCTGTAGACGCCCGCGGGCGCGGAGATTCATCGGTCTGCTGGAACTTCTTGCACGGCCATACCGGTGCGGCACGAACTCGGCGAAGGAGCGGCGAGGCGCAGGCCAGGTCTCTGCGCCGAGAGCTCTCCACCACTCCCGGAACCGTTCGAGGATCTCGGGCTTGATCCATGTCATGTGGTCCCGCTTCCAAGCTGCGGGGAAACGGCCGTCGCGGACGGTGGGCAGGCCGATTTCCCGGCAGTACGCCTGGTAGACGGTGATCGTGTATTCCGAGTGGACCGCACGGATCCTGCGTTGCGGTTCTTCCATGGCGTACAGCGTCGAGTCGGCCGGTTCAGGTGGCCACTGATCTTCGACTGCCGTTCACCGTGACGGAGCGTGCCGGTGGCACCGTGCGGACGGTCGGTGCGCTCCTCGTGGTGGTCGGCGACCGCACGGCGGGTCGGACGGGCACGGAATCGCTTCGAAGACTCGTGCGTTGAGGACAGTGGGCATGGGATGCCGGTGGTGTGCGAGCCGAGTAGCCCGGTCGACCGAGCTGACAGACATTGGAGGGGCCGTAATGGCTGCGCAGACGCAGAGGGCAGTGCTGGCAGGCGGATGCTTCTGGGGGATGGAGGAGCTGATCCGCCGGCTCCCGGGCGTGACTGCGACCCGGGTCGGATACACGGGGGGTGACGTGCCGAACGCGACGTACCGTAACCACGGCACGCACGCGGAGGCCATTGAGATTCTTTTCGACTCCGAGAAGACCGACTTCCGCGCGATCCTGGAGTTCTTCTTCCAGATCCACGACCCGAGCACCAAGAACCGTCAGGGCAACGACATCGGCCTCAGCTACCGCTCGGCGATCTACTACGTGGACGACGAGCAGAAGAGGATCGCCGAGGACACGATCGCGGATGTGGACGCCTCCGGACTGTGGCCCGGCAAGGTCGTCACCGAGGTGGAGCCGGTCGGCCCCTTCTGGGAGGCCGAGCCCGAGCACCAGGACTACCTGCAGCGTTACCCGGACGGCTACACCTGTCACTTCCCGCGCCCGGGATGGCGGCTGCCCGCCCGCGCGGAGGGCTGACCGCGAGGCGGCTTGGCGGAAGGCGGAGACCGACCGGCCGAGGCTCCGCAGCCGGGCCGCGCCTGCGGGGCCGGCGCCGCCCTGCTGTGGACGACGGGTGCCGGCGGCGGGACACAGCCGGGCAAGGGCAGGACGGCCTCCGGCGGTCCCGATCCAACTTTGCTGAACCCGCGCGTCTCAGCCGTCGGTCGTGGCGACGCCGGTGGGGCAGGAGGCTCCCCAGTTCGTCTCGAACGGGTCACCCGGCTTGACGCCCGTGCCGCCGAGCCTGCCGCGTCATGTAACCCGTTGCACTCGTTGCGTGCACGATGCGAGTGCTGCCACGTGCCCCCGCAGGCGTTGCTTCCCTCGTGCCTTCGACTACAGGCTCGTCGAGGCCGCTTGTGCCGTCGCCTGGGTCAGCATCGTGTTCGAGGCCCCTGTGCGTGATCAACTTCTGGCTATTCGCGTGAGAGGACCCGGGTGATGCCTGTGACGAGCGCGGTGGCCAGCAGCCAGCCCGCACCGATCAGGAGCCAAGCAAACCACTGGGTCGGCCCCGTCGGCTGGAACGCCCGCTGCTGACCGAAGTCGATCACAGGAAGGAGCAGGTCCAGGCTGTAGATCACGGGACTGAACACCGGATGGCGCGTACCTCTCAGCGGGAGGGGCCGGTGCAGGGCGAAGACGGTGGCACCGGTGGCGAGAAGGGCCAGCAGCCACACCGCTGCACGTTCGGGCAAGTAGCCGTACCCGACGGTGGCATCCTGCACATGCCCCCAAGCGCGGGCGTACCAAGGGAGTGTCGTGCGGCGGTGACGCTGGCGGGTCAGGAGCACGGTCCGGGCATCGCGGTCCTGGCCGATGGACTGGTAGACGGTGGCGAGCTGTTGGTACGGCTGGGGTCTGTACCCATCGGGATCACGGCTCAGCAGCTCAAGGCGGTGGTTGACAGGCAGGTGCGGTTCCAGCGACCGGTAGACCAGTCCATCGAGTTGGAGGCGTGGCTGCTCGTGGGGGTCGTCATGAAGCCGGAGTACACCGATGGCGGCGTGACGCAGGTCCATGCCTCCTGCGGTCCGCGCGGGCCGCAGGAGTAGCTCCTCGGCTTGGAGGTGATGGCAGGACAGGGCGTTCCCCTGGGTGGGTATGAGGGACGCGGTGTCGAAGCTGACCGACCCGCCGACGGTGGCGCTGCTCAGCGTCACCGCTCCGTCGGCGCGGAAGCCCTCGCTGCAATCGATATTCGTGGAGACCTGGATACCGGGGGCGAACAGGGCTTCACCGCCAGGTCGGTGCAGCGAGGCCCCTCGCAGGTGCAGACCTTCACTGAGGCGCGCCTGGAGCAGCCGCAGCTCCCCGGCGGCGCGGAATCCGTCGGTCGCGACGACACCCTTCGCCTCAAGGCGTGTGCCGTCCAGGGCCAGACCGCCGGCATTGGAGAGGTGCGCGCTCTGGAGGAGCAGGCTTCCGCCGATTCGGGCGTCAGGCACGCTGACCCTGCCCTGAACGCGGCAGTTCATCAGGTCGAGGTTCCCGTCAACCGTCGTGGCGCCCATCCCAAGCCCCGGTAAGCGCGAGCCGCCGAAACTGGTCACTCGGAGTTTGGCCCCGTACAGCTGCGGTGCCTCCTCGAACCAGCACTCCTCCAGCCACAGCACACAGCCCACCTCCGCGAAGAGCAGGCGAAGCTTCCCCGACACCCGGGCGCCCACCAGGTGGACCATCGGAGTTTCACCGCTGATGGCGTCGGCACTGCCCAGCAGCAACGAGCGGATCACCGAGGCCCGCACCTGGCGTTCAGGCCCCCAACTGCCACCGTCCGTCACCGGTCCGCCATCCACGTCGCGCGGACGCAGGTCGACTTCACCCCCTGCGGCGAATGCCTCCCAGAGCCGGAGTTCCGGGCCGGTGAGGTCATCGGGGCGCATCCGGGGCCTCCGGCTGGTCGGGAGCGAGGTCCGGCCATGGTCAAGCTGGGCGAGAACGCTGCGCAAGAGTGCCGCTGCCCGTGCCGTACCACGTCGCTCCAAGCTGCACTCGGGCGAACAGCGACCGAGGGCGTCCGTCGGGCGGTTACGCTCCCCGGTCCATCGAACCCCTAAGTGTGCCCACCGCTGCTCGGACTCGGGTGCGGGTGTGATCCCGGTTGGGCAGGAAGGGCGCCAGGTCGAACGTCACTGGTCGCCGGAGCGGCGCGGTGTTGTCATGGGTAGGGAGACGGGGCGTGGACGAGCGGCCGCGAAGGCCGTGGCGCCGCGCCGTCGCGAAACGGAGGAGGCCGATGCCATGCTGCACCGCCGCACGGTCGGTGACGTGATGACCGAAGAAGTCATCACCCTCCGCCCCGACACACCGTTCCACGAGATCGCCTCCCTGCTGGACGCGAATGACATCGCCGCGGCCCCGGTCATCGATGATGAGGGCGCCCCCATCGGCGTCGTGTCCGCGTCCGACGTGCTGCGGCATGAGACCGGCATGCCCGATCCGCAGGGGCAGTACGGGAACGACGAGCGCGCGTGGGGCAAGGCCCGGGCCCGGACCGCGGGCGCGCTCATGAGCAGCCCTGTCTTCACCGCCCGTGCCGACTGGACGATCCCCCGGGCCGCGCGGGAACTCCGCAGGCGGCACGTCAAGCAACTGCCGGTCGTCGGCGACCACGGGCTCCTGACCGGCATCGTCAGCCGTAGCGACCTGCTGACCGCCTTCATCCGCTCCGACGTTGAAATCCGCGGCGAGGTCGAGCGGGACGTCCTGGGGCGCATCCTCGGCCTGGAAGAGGGCACCGTCGCGGTCGAGGTCCGGGACGGTGCCGTTACCCTACGGGGCCACGTCCCGGAACCGCGTCTTGTCCCGGTGGTCGTGGGCCTGTGCCAGGGTGTCGACGGTGTCGCAGCCGTGGACGCCCACCTCGCGGCCGCCCGGGCGGACTAGTCGCTGGTGACTTCTCGCGCCGGAGAGAGGCACGTCGGGCTGTACGCCCGTGCTCGATCGCTCGACGTCCGGGACTCACGGAACTGCCCAACCAGCTTGAAGAGCCCGGTCACCGCGACAGCGCGTCTGCGGTCAGTGAACGGAAGCGCGGCTGTTGACGGCGCTGCCGGCCATCCCCGACACCCGCCGACGTGGGCGCTACTGCGCCGGCGGGTGTGGACACGAGTGGCATCAGCCGGCCGGCCCCGAGCCGTGGGGCGCACCGTTCACCTCCACCGACCGACGAGCCTCGGCCGCGCCATGCGCGCCAACCGCTCATGCCGCCCGAGCTGACCGACTGGACCCCGGCCGGTCCTCGGAACACCGTCGTCGTGCCCCCAGACATACGGGCTCACGCAGGCGTGGGCCGCCCCTTGAGTGCCTGCTCGGGGGTGGGCAGCTGCGGCGTTCGGCCGAAGAGCACGGGGTCTCCCTGTCGGTCTGGGGCGGGCCCGTCCGTCACAACGGGCCCGTCGGTTTCGCCGCTCCCGCGTACGCGGGTGACGGCATAGAGGACAACGATCCTGCCGCCGCCGTCATTCCGGCGGGCGCATCGGCTTCCGCCGCCGCAAGCTCAGGCGGTCGACCCGGTGGTCGAGCCTGTCCGGACGCGCGGCCGGGACCGCTCAGTGGAGCAGCGTCGCCGGGCTGCCGCCGTTGGCCTCGTAGCCCGCCACGGCCAGGGCCCGGTAGACGGCGAACTCCGCCGCCGGGTCCTCGGACAGAGTCCACGGCACCGCGCCCACATGGCCGTCGACGTGTATCAGCTGGCTCATCGCCTCCGCCCAGCGCTCGGAACGGACCAGGAAGAAGAGCAGCAGATGGCGGACGTGGGCGAGCATCGGGTCGTCGGGGCGGGCCGCGTGCACCGCGAAGAGCGCGCCGTGGACCGCCTTGGTCACGACCTCGCTCTGGTAGAAGCCCCTGACCAGGTTGACCTCGGGGAGGTGCTCGAAGACCGCGAACAGCGGCATGGCCGCCAGCAGCGAGCCCCGGGGCGCACGGGCCGCGGCGGCCTCCGCGAAGGAGTACGCCAGCTCACGCGAGCCGTGCCACTTCTCGCACCAGTAGTGCAGGGCCGCCAGATGCGCCCCCGTGTGGGCCGGCGCCCGGTCGAGAATCTTCAGCCACAACTTCTCGAACTCCGGCTGCGAGTACGCCAGGCCCCGCGCCACGGACAGCTCGACGATGTACGGGACCGGGTCGCCCGGGGCCAACAGAGCCGCCTGCCCGCACGCCTCCCGCGCCTCCTCCATGATGATCCGGAACTCGTCCGTGCCCGGCGTCGCCGTACGCCACGCCTGCTGCACCAGGAACTCGGCGTGCACCGCCGCGCCGCCCGGGTCCTTGGGCGCCTCGGCCCGCCACACCTGCAGCCACTGCCCGCCGGGCGCCTCGCTGACCCCGCCCGGCCGCTGCTGGAGCTCCAGCGAGGCCGCCCCGGCGAAGGCCTGGATCCGCTGCCAGCGCAGCTCGCCCTCCTTCTCCGTGCCCGCGAGGAGCTGGGAGGCGGCGCGGTAGTCCTGCGTGCGCTGCACCAGCTGCAGGACATCCAGCAGGTCCTGGTCCGGTCCGGGCATGCGGACGTCGAGCTCCTCCTGCCGGACGAAGCCGTAGTTCGCCGGATCCGCGGCGTCCGGATGCCCGGGCGCTACCTGCTCGATGCCGGCACGCCTGCGCCTGAGGAACGGGACCAGCACGAAGCCCAGCATGGCCAGCGCCATCAGGACCCAGAAAATCTCCATGCGACAAGCGAACCAGACGGCGCCGACACTTGGCCAACCTGTACCGCGAGCCTGTGGATAACCCTGCCTCCCGTGCGGCCCGGGGCCCGCCGTCCGCCACCACCCCCACAAGCGCACTACCCTCGGGCCCATGAGCGACAGGCACATCAGTGAGCACTTCGAGACGCTCGCGATTCACGCGGGCAACACCGCCGACCCCCGGACCGGGGCGGTCGTCCCGCCGATCTACCAGGTCTCGACCTACAAGCAGGACGGCGTGGGCGGTCTGCGCGACGGCTACGAGTACAGCCGCAGCGCCAACCCGACCAGGACCGCCCTGGAGGAGAACCTTGCCGCCCTGGAGGGCGGCCGCCGCGGACTCGCGTTCGCGTCAGGACTGGCGGCCGAGGACTGCCTGCTGCGTACGCTGCTCAGCCCCGGCGACCACGTCGTCATCCCCAACGACGCCTACGGCGGCACCTTCCGCCTGTTCGCCAAGGTCGTCTCCCGGTGGGGCGTGGAGTGGTCGGTCGCGGACACCTCCGACCCGGGCGCGGTACGGGCCGCCATCACCCCGAAGACCAAGGCCGTGTGGGTGGAGACTCCCTCCAACCCGCTGCTCGGCATCACCGACATCGCCGCCATCGCTCAGGTCGCACGGGACGCGGGCGCCAAGCTCGTCGTCGACAACACCTTCGCCACGCCGTACCTCCAGCAGCCGCTCGCGCTCGGCGCGGACGTGGTCGTGCACTCGCTGACCAAGTACATGGGCGGTCACTCGGACGTCGTCGGCGGCGCGCTGATCGTCGGCGACGCCGGGCTGGGCGAGGAACTGGCGTTCCACCAGAACGCGATGGGCGCCGTCGCCGGCCCCTTCGACTCCTGGCTGGTGCTGCGCGGCACCAAGACGCTCGCGGTGCGCATGGACCGGCACAGCGAGAACGCCACGAAGGTCGCCGACATGCTGTCCCGGCACGCGCGCGTGACGCAGGTCCTCTACCCGGGCCTGCCGGAGCACCCCGGTCACGAGGTGGCCGCCAAGCAGATGAAGGCGTTCGGCGGCATGGTCTCCTTCCGGGTCGAGGGCGGCGAGGAGGCGGCCGTCGAGGTCTGCAACCGCGCCAAGGTGTTCACGCTCGGCGAGTCCCTGGGCGGCGTCGAGTCGCTGATCGAGCACCCCGGGCGCATGACGCACGCGTCCGTGGTGGGCTCCGCCCTCGAGGTCCCAGGGGACCTGGTGCGCCTGTCCGTGGGCATCGAGAACGTCGACGACCTGCTCGAGGACCTGAGGCAGGCCCTCGGCTAGTGCTGCGACCGGAAAGGTTCACCGGCTCGCGACGCCCGGCACGGCTCCCCCACAGCCTGAACGGCGTGGGAGGTGCCCCCAGCACCGGACGCCGCGAGCTTTCCCGCAAACCTTTCCGGTCACAGCACTAAGGGTCACCAGCCGGTCACGGGTGGAGTCGTCTGCGACGGCGGCTCCACCCACGGGCGAGCCGTCAGCGCCCACACCGTGAAGGCGACGGCCGCCGCGGCCAGCACCAGCCACATCAACCGGCGGGCGGCCGTGCGGCGGCGCAGCATCCGTCCTCCGCGGCGCACGGCCTCCTCGTACAACTCGGTGGGCACCTGCGGCGGACGCTGTTCCAGGATCCGCCGTACGGCCGCCTCCCGTTCGAGCCCGTTCACGGCCGCCTCCACTCGTCCGGTCGTTCCCCCAGGCTGCACAGGGCGCACAGGCTGCACAGGCCACTCGTGTCGCATACGCTGGCCCCGCAAGTCGCACATGCCGCTCACGCCCTTCGTTCCACTCACGACGCTGCCGCCTCGGCGTCGCCGACCGCCGGTGCCGGGCTCACCGGAGTGCGGGTGAGCGTGGTGATCGCGCGGTCGCAGATGGCGCGGACGCGGTCCGTGGGCAGGCCCAGCAGGGCCGCCGCCTGTTCCTCGGCCACCCCCTCGTACAGCCTGAGGACGATGATCAGGCGCTCCTGGGAAGTGAGCGCGGCCAAGGCGCCGGGTGGCCTTCGGCGGGCGCGGCCCGGACCGCCGCGCTGGTGCCACGCCTCGCGGGCGAAGCGGGAGGCCAGATGCCGGCGGGCGTGGTTGTACGGGTCCTCGCCGCGCAGCCGGTCCCAGCACGCGTACGTGTGCGCCAGGGCGAGGGTCAGCAGGCGTCGCGCGCGCGGGTTGTCGCCGGGCGCCTCGGCGGTGAGCAGCGTGGCGGCATGCAGCAGCCGCCCGGCCGCGCCCGCGACGAACGCCTCGAACTCCCGGGCCCGGCTAGCCCCTTGGGCCGCCTGCCGTTCTCGCACGACACCTCCCCCCAAGGGCGACCGTGACCGAGGGACCCGTTCTCGTACGCCTCCTGAAACGCGTACGACGAGGGCCCGGTCTCATATGAGGGGAGGGACCGGCCGTCGGTCAAGAGCCGCGTTCACACCCGTCGGCCCGCGCCCGGTCGCGGCTCTACGACGCCGAGGGCGAGTCCGTCTGCGGTATGCCCTGGCGGGCGGAGAGGGCGTCGTTGAAGCGGGTCAGCAGTGAGCAGAAGGCTTCGCGTTCCGCCGGCTCCCAGTCCTGGGTCAGCTCGGCCATCAGCTGCCGCCTGGACGAGCGGACCTCCTCCAGCCGCGACAGCCCGCGCGGGGAGAGCTGGAGCACCACGGCGCGCCCGTCCTCGGGGTGCGAGGTGCGCTTGACGAGGCCGGTGTCGACGAGCGGCGCCACCTGACGGGTGACGGTGGAGGAGTCGATGCCCATGCTCGCGGCGAGCGCCTTGACGCCCATCGGGCCCTCTTTGTCGAGGCGGTTGAGCAGCAGGTACGCGGCGCGGTCCATGGAGTTGCGCACCTGTCCGACGCCGCCGAGTCGGGTCTGCTCGGCCCGGCGGGCGAAGACCGCCACCTCGTGCTGGAGGGTGTCGAGCAGACCGGTGTCACCGCCGGTCGTCATGTCCGTCGACATGTCGGGTGTTGTGGGCATGGCCGGGGGCTCACTTCTGGAGAGCTGCTGGGTTGGGGGACAGGTTACGCGGCTGGGGGGCAAGTCGTACCGGCACTGCGCTATCCGGTCTCGGAGGATGGTCACAACGGCGTCCGCGGCCCGTGAACTGCGAGACTTGAGGCATGAGCTACAGCACGGCCGGCTCCCCCTGGCCCGTCACCCTGGACGACGTGCGCGGCGCGCAGAAGATGCTCTCCGGGGTGGCGCGGGTGACCGCGATGGAGGGCAGCAGGTACCTGTCCGACCTGGTGGGCGCGCCGGTGCACCTGAAGTGCGAGAACCTCCAGCGGACGGGTTCGTTCAAGCTGCGCGGCGCCTACGTCCGGATCGCGGGGCTGCTGCCCGAGGAGCGTGCCGCCGGGGTGGTGGCCGCGAGCGCCGGCAACCACGCGCAGGGCGTCGCGCTGGCGTCGTCCCTGCTCGGGGTGCACTCCACCGTGTTCATGCCGAAGGGTGCCCCGCTGCCGAAGATCAGCGCCACGCAGGACTACGGCGCCGAGGTGCGCCTGCACGGCCAGGTGGTCGACGAGACGCTGGCCGCCGCCCAGGAGTACGCGGCCCGGACGGGCGCGGTGTTCATCCACCCGTTCGACCACCCCGACATCATCGCGGGCCAGGGCACGGTGGGCCTGGAGATCCTGGAGCAGTGCCCGCAGGTGCGCACGATCGTCGTCGGCATCGGCGGCGGCGGGCTCGCGGCCGGCATCGCGGTGGCGGTGAAGTCGCTGCGGCCGGACGTGCGGATCATCGGGGTGCAGGCGGCGGGCTCGGCCGCGTACCCGCCCTCGCTGGCGGCGGGCCGCCCGGTGACGGTCGGCACTCCGGCGACGATGGCCGACGGCATCAGAGTCGGCCGGCCGGGCGATGTGCCGTTCGGGATCCTGCGCGAACTGCTGGACGAGGTGCGCACGGTCACCGAGGACGAGTTGTCCGCCGCGCTGCTGCTGTGCCTGGAGCGGGCCAAACTGGTGGTCGAGCCGGCCGGGGTGAGTCCGGTCGCCGCGCTGCTGGGCTCTTCGGGCCCCGTGGCCGGTCCGGTGGTGGCGGTGCTGTCCGGCGGGAACGTCGATCCGGTGCTGCTCCAGCGGGTGCTGCGGTACGGCATGGCCGCGCAGGGCCGCTATCTGGCGGTCAGCCTGCGGCTGACCGACCGGCCGGGCGCGCTCGCCACGCTGCTGGGGGTGCTGTCGGCGGTCGACGCCAACGTCCTCGACGTCAGCCATGTCCGGACCGACCCCCGGCTCGGGCTCGCGGAGGCGGAGGTGGAGCTGCACCTGGAGACGAAGGGTCCGGCGCACTGCGCCGAGGTCGGCCAGGCCCTGCGCGAGGCCGGCTACACGGTCATCGACTGATCCCGCCCTCCGCCGGGCGGACGGATGGCGGGCGGAACGCGGAGGTCATCAGCTCTTCATCACTCATTCGAGTAAATCCGTTGAGTGGACGCGATACATCGCGTTATGGTGTGTCGTGTTCGCGAGGCGGCCTGCCCGGACGTGGCGCGGCGAAAATTCCCAGCGAAACAACACCTGCCTCTCTAGGCTTTTCCGACCATCCCCGACGACGCGGAGACTCATATGCCAGGCGCCATCTATGCCGAAGGTCTGGTGAAGACCTTCGGCGACGTAAGGGCTCTGGACGGCGTCGACCTCGACGTCCCCGAGGGCACGGTGCTGGGACTGCTCGGGCCCAACGGCGCGGGCAAGACCACCACCGTCCGCTGCCTGACCACGCTGCTGCGACCCGACAGCGGCAAGGCCGTCGTCGCGGGTCTCGACGTTCTCAAGCAGCCCAACGAGGTGCGGCGTTCGATCGGCCTGTCCGGCCAGTTCGCCGCGGTCGACGAGTATCTGACCGGCCGCGAGAACCTCGAGATGGTCGGGCGGCTGTACCAGATGAGGGCCGCGGCGGCGAAGACCAGGGCGGGGGAGTTGCTGGAGCAGTTCAACCTCGCCGACGCCGCGGACCGGCCCGCGAAGACCTACTCCGGAGGCATGCGCCGCCGGCTCGACCTGGCGGCGGCGCTCGTCGTCTCCCCGCCGGTGATGTTCATGGACGAGCCGACGACCGGTCTCGACCCGCGCAACCGCCAGCAGTTGTGGGAGGTCATCAAGCAGTTGGTCTCCGGCGGCACCACCCTGCTGCTCACCACGCAGTACCTGGAAGAGGCCGACCATCTGGCGCACGAGATTGCGGTGGTCGACCACGGCCGGGTCATCGCCCGCGGCACCTCCGATCAGCTCAAGGCCCGCACCGGCGGCGAGCGCGTCGAGGTCGTGGTCCACCAGCGCGAGCACATCCCCACCGCCGCCGAGGTGCTGCGCGGCTTCGGGAAGGGCGACACCACCGTCGAGGATCACACCCGCAAGATCACCACGCCCGTCACCGGCGGCGCGAAGCTCCTGGCCGAGATCATCCGGGAGCTGGACACCCGCGGCATCGAGATCGACGACATCGGTCTGCGCCGCCCGACCCTCGACGACGTGTTCCTGTCCCTCACCGGCCATGTGGCCGAGGCCGAGGCCGAGGGTGAGAACGGCACGAGCGGCGCCCAGGGCGCCGACGCCAGGGACCGCCGGCGCAAGAAGGAGACCGTCAAGTGAGTGCCGCCACCGACAGTGCGCGGATCGCGCCGTCCGGCAACGCCCTGACCCAGTCCGTCCGTGACTCGATGGTCGTCGCCAAGCGCAATCTGATCCGCATGACCCGGATCCCCGAGATGCTTATTTTCGGGCTGATCCAGCCGATTATGTTCGTGGTGCTGTTCAGCTATGTGTTCGGCGGCTCGATCAGCGTCCCGGGTGCGGGCCTCAGCCCCACCGGATACCGCGAGTTCCTGATGGCGGGCATCTTCGCGCAGACCGTCACGTTCGCCACCGCCGGAGCCGGCGCGGGGATCGCCGACGACATGCACAAGGGTCTCATCGACAGGTTCCGCTCGCTGCCCATGGCCCGCGGCGCGGTCCTCACCGGCCGCACCCTCGCCGACCTGGTGCAGACGGCGCTGACCCTGGTGGTCCTCGCGGTCGTCGCCGTCCTGGTCGGCTGGCGCACGCACGAGAACTTCGGCAAGGTGCTGGTCGGATTCGGCCTGCTGCTCCTGCTCGGCTACGCGTTCTCGTGGATCGGCGCACTGATCGGCCTGTCCGTACGCACCCCCGAGGCGGCCACCTCCGGCGGCCTGATCTGGCTGTTCCCACTGACATTCATCTCGAATGCGTTCGTGCCGTCGGAGAACATGCCCTCGTTCTTGCAGACCATCGCGAACTGGAACCCGTTCAGCGCCACCGTGCAGGCATGCCGCCAGCTGTTCGGCAACCTCCCGGCGGGATATCCGGTGCCGGACGCCTGGCCCATGCAGCACCCGGTGTGGGCATCGTTGCTGTGGTCCGTGCTGATTGTCGTGATGTTCCGCACCCTGGCGGTACGCAAGTACCGCTCGGCCACGGCCTGAGCGCGGGCGACGGCGGAGCCGGCCCTCCGATGTTCCGGACATGACGAATGGTCCGGACAATGACGAAGCCCCCGGTGCTCACGCGGAGCGCCGGGGGCTTCGCCGGAAGGCGGTGCGGTGCGGGACTCAGCCGCTGTACGGCTCGGCCTTGAGGATCTTCACCGAGGCGATCTTGCCGTTCGGCAGTTCGTACTCCGCGTCCTCGCCGACCTTGTGGCCCATCACGCCGGAGCCCAGCGGGGACTGCGGCGAGTAGGTCTCGATCTCGGCGCTCGCGTACTCCCGCGAGGCCAGCAGGAAGGTCAGGGTGTCGTCCTCGTCGCCGTCGAAGGCGATCGTGACGACCATGCCCGGCGCGACCGCACCGTCCGCGGCAGGCGGCTCGCCCACCTGGGCGGTCTCCAGGAGCTGGGTCAGCTGGCGCACGCGGAGCTCCTGCTTGCCCTGCTCCTCCTTGGCCGCGTGGTACCCGCCGTTCTCGCGCAGGTCGCCCTCCTCGCGCGCGGCCGCGATCTTGGCGGCGATCTCCGTGCGCGCAGGACCAGTAAGGTGCGCAAGCTCGTCCTTGAGCTTGTTGTACGCCTCCTGGGTCAGCCAGGTGACGTTCTCGCTGGTCTGGGTCACAGGTGCTCCTCGTCGGTGCTGGGAATACAAAGCATCGCCCTACCCAGAAGAATGTTCCCTCATGGGTGGGCGAAACCACGAGCCTAACAATTCAGGGCTCAAAGGGGGAGGACATAAGCCGTGAGACCTATGTCAACGCAGGTCAGCGGCCACGTATTCCGGTCCGCGCCGACGCGTCACCCGCGGCTGCAGCCCAGCAGCTCGGCCGTCGTGCCCCGGGCCGTCGTCCGCAGGGTGAGCACCTTGTCGACCTGCGAGGCGTGCTCGTCGAAGCGGAAGTCCGCCCGTCCGACCTCGGAGCCGTCGGCCGCCTGCGAGCGCAGCGTGCAGTAGCCGCGGGCGCCGACGTCCTTGTGGACCTCCAGATGGATCCGCACGGAGTCGTCCGACGTCTGGAAGGCGATGACCTGCGCACTGATCTTGTTCTGGCCGACGTAGTGGTAGGCGAAGTAGCCGATCAGGGCGAGCAGGGCCGCGCCCAGGACGGCACCGGCGATTTTGAGCTTGTGGTCGGCGCGCCCGTCCGGGGAGCGGCCGTAGCGGCCCTCGGGCAGCCGGGTGCTCGCCGTGCTCATGATCGTCCTCTCGGCCGGTGCGGGACAGGCGTCCCGCGGGGGGCTTCCGGAGCCGGACCCCGGAATTATTCGCCCCCCGATTCGGTCACTATAGAAGCCCCCGCCCGACCGACCGACCGCCACCCCGGACCGATCTCCCCGCGGGACGGCACCCCGTTGACTGCCCGCCGAGCCGGGCACCGACTTGACCTGAGGACTGAGCCTTGACTGACCAGCTGCGACTGATGGCCGTGCACGCGCACCCCGACGACGAGTCGAGCAAGGGCGCGGCCACCATGGCCAAGTACGTTTCCGAGGGGGTGGACGTGCTGGTGGTGACCTGCACGGGCGGAGAGCGCGGCTCCATCCTCAACCCCAAGCTCCAGGGCGACAGGTACATCGAGGAGAACATCCACGAGGTGCGCCGCAAGGAGATGGAGGAGGCCCGCGAGATCCTCGGGGTGAGCCAGGACTGGCTCGGCTTCGTCGACTCCGGCCTGCCCGAGGGCGACCCGCTGCCGCCGCTGCCCGAGGGCTGCTTCGCTCTGGAGGACCTCGACAAGGCGGCCGGCGAGCTGGTCCGCCGGATCCGCTCCTTCCGCCCCCAGGTGATCACCACCTACGACGAGAACGGCGGCTACCCGCACCCCGACCACATCATGACCCACAAGATCTCGATGGTGGCCTTCGAGGGCGCCGCGGACGCCGAGAAGTACCCGGAGGCGGAGTACGGCCCGGCCTACCAGCCGCTGAAGCTGTACTACAACCAGGGCTTCAACCGCCTGCGTACCGAGGCGCTGCACCAGGCCCTGCTCGACCGCGGCCTGGAGTCCCCCTACGGCGAGTGGCTCAAGCGCTGGGAGGACTCGGGCCACAAGGAGCGCACGCTCACCACGCACGTCCCCTGCGCCGACTTCTTCGAGATCCGCGACAAGGCGCTGATCGCCCACGCCACGCAGATCGACCCCGACGGCGGCTGGTTCCGGGTGCCGATGGAGGTCCAGAAGGAGGTCTGGCCGACGGAGGAGTACGAGCTCGCGAAGTCGCTCGTCGACACCTCGCTCCCGGAGGACGACCTCTTTGCGGGTGTCCGGCAGCTGTGAGGGACAATGCCTGACATGAGTGCAAGCGTGAGCCTGGCAATGACGCACCTGGTAACCCTCGCCGAGTTCGACAAGAACAAGGTCACCCCCGGCGTCCTCGGCTTCGTCGTCTTCGCGGTGATGGCCCTCGCGGTCTGGGGCCTGATGAAGTCCATGAACCGCCACATGGGCAGGGTCGACTTCAAGGAGGCCCCGGACCCCGCCGCGCGGCCCGGTGCCGCCTCCGGCGAGGCCAAGGCCGAGCGGGGCTGACACCCGGGCGGGCGGTGCCGCTCTCAGCTCCCGCCGTCCGGGACCGCCACCCCCATCACCTCCCGCGCGTGCCGCTCGGGCACCATGCCCAGGCGCCAGGCCTGCCAGCCCGCCTCCAGGCTCACGCCGCGCTCCAGGAGGAGCCGGTAGGCCTCGACGTAGTCGTTCAGCTTCCCGTCGCGCAGCGGATGGCCGCCGCGGGCGAGCTGGGCCAGTTCCTCCTGGGCCACCGCCGTGCCGACCTCCGTACCGCCGGGGGCCGCGTACGGCAGCAGGGTGCAGCGCAGGAACCTGGCCCAGTCCTCACCGCGGCGGTCGCCGTAGGAGGCGAACAGGGCCAGCGCCTCGTCGCACAGGGACAGCGCCTGCTGGGTGCGCGCGTTCCCGGCGTCCACGACGGCCAGCTCCAGACACGTCCACGCCTCGCCGTGCGCGACACCGATGCGCTGGAAGTCGGCGCGGGCGTCGACGAGGAGCTGGCGGGCGAAACCGGAGTTGCGCAGTGACCCGGTCTGCGCCGCCCGCTGGTCCCGGGTGACCCGGGCCGAGTGATGCCGGGCGCAGGCCAGCCCGTACACGTCCCGCATCCGGGAGAACATGGTGCGGGCGCGCTCCAGCTCGCGTACCGCCTGGTCGAGCCCGCCGGTCTCCTCCAGCGCCTGACCGAGGTAGTACAGCGTCCACGCCTCGCCGCGCGCGTCCTCGTTGTCCCGGTGCCGTGCCGCCGCCTGCCGCAGCTCCTCCACCGCCTCGGCCGTGTCGCCGGCCACCAGCCGGGCCCGGGCCAGCTGGGTGAGGGCCCAGGCCTCGCCGCGGGCGTCCTGGGTGCGGCGGTAGCGGTCCAGCGCCTGGCGCAGGTCCGCCTCGGCGCGCTCCACGTCACCCCTGCGCAGCGCGAGCTGGCCCAGCTGGAAGTGGGCCCACGCCTCGCCGTGCACCGACCCGCCCTCCCGGTGCAGCACCAGCGACCGGGTCAGCAGCTCCAGCGCCTCCGCCAGGTGCGCCCGGTCCCGCTCCACCGCCGCCAGCGCGTGCATCGTCCAGGCGCGGTCGGTCGCCAGCTCGGGCGCCGCCTGAAGGTCGAGGGCCTCCCGCAGCCGGGCCGCCGCCTCCGTCAGGTTGCCCTGGTGGTGCAGCGTGATGCCGAGCGAGTTCAGCGCGCGGGCCGCGCCCGCGTCGTGGTGGGCCTCCCGGTAGAGGTCGACGACCGAGGCCAGCGTGGTACGCGCCTTGTCCAGCTCGCCGAGCTGGCGGGCCGCGATACCGGTACGCCACTGCACCGACCGGACCAGCAGCCCCTGGTCGACGGCCTGGGTCAGCTCGCTGATCTCCCCCAGCCGGTACAGGTCGCCGCGCAGCAGGCAGTAGTCGCACAGGGCGCCGAGCAGGTTCAGCACGGTTCCCTGGTTCACGCCCTCCGCGTGCCGGAGGGCCGCCGTGATGAAGCTCGACTCGTCGTCCAGCCAGCGCAGCGCCTCGTCCAGGGAGGTGAAGCCGTGCGGGCTGAAGCGGTCCGAGCGGGTCGACATGTTCCCGTCGACCAGGCGCAGCACCGAGTCGGCCAGCTCGGCGTAGTTCTCGATCAGCCGCTCCTGCGCCGCCGTCCGCTCGGCGGGGTTCTCCTCGTCCAGCAGACGCGCGTGCGCGAAGGCCCGCACCAGGTCGTGCAGCCGGTAGCGGTTGCCCCGCACATGGTCGATCAGGCCCGCCCGGGCGAGGGCCGCCAGGTGCCGGTTCGCCTCCGCCTCGTCCGCGGCCAGCAGCGCGGCCGCCGCCGCGCCGCCCATCGAGGCGCGACCGGCCAGGGCGAGCCGCCTCAGCAGCCGGCGGGCCTGCTCCGACTGGTCGGTGTAGCGCAGCCACAGCGCCCGCTCCACCGGTTCCACCGGGCCGTACGCGCCCAGATCCGTGGCCAGTTGGCGCGGTGAGCGCGGGCCGAGACAGGAGCCCGCGATACGCAGCGCCAGCGGCAGCCCGCCGCACAACCGCCCGATCCGGTCGGTGGACTCCGCGTCGTAGGGCCCCGAGCTGTCCTGTGCGGCGGCGGTCAGCAGCTCCTCCGCGCCGACCGCGTCCAGGGCCTGGACGGGCAGCTGGTGCACCCAGGCCGGCAGGTCGGCGGGCAGCCGGAGCGGCTCGCGGGCGGTGACCAGGACCAGGCTGTCGGACCGCTCGGGGATCAGGGCGCGGACCTGCTCGGCGTCCGAGGCGTCATCCAGCACGATCGTGACCGGCAGCCCCGTCAGATGCTGGTGGTACAGCTCGCCCAGCCGTTTGAGCTGCTGCTCGGGGGAGGAGCGTTCGCGGAACAGCAGTTGCTCGCGGGGCGCGCCGAGCCGGTTGAGCAGGTGCAGCAGGGCGTCGCGGGTGGGCAGCGGCGGCTCGTCCTGGCTGCCGCCGCGCAGGTCGACCACGACCGCGCCCCGGAACTGGTCCCTCAGATCGTGGGCCGCGCGCACCGCCAGTGTGCTGCGGCCGGAGCCCGCCGCTCCGTGCAGGACCACGACGGTCGGCCGGGTCTGGGTGGACGCGCGGGCCGCCTGCACCCACTGCCGGATCCGTGCCATCTCCTCCCGCCGCCCCGCGAACACGTCCTCCGAGTCGGGCAGTTGACCGAACGACTGCTCGAGGACACTGCGTCTGCGGGCCGCCGCGCTCTTGTCCGTGCCACGCAGCCGGGGCGCCGCCTTCTTCGGAGTGGTGGACGCGCTCAGCACACGCTGCTGGTCGAGGAACGGGCGGATGCCGCGCACCTCCAGCGCGGTCAGCCACTGCAACCGCAGCTGCTCCGGACCGCCGGGCTGGCCGGCCGCCCCGGCCCGGCGGTGGGCGGCGGGCAGATGCGTGGCGGTCACCTTCACGACGGTGGCGGCGGCGCCCACCACCCCGACGGTGACGCCCGCGCCGACGGCGGTGCCGCCGTCGGTGCCCAGCGCCAGGTCGGCCACGATGGCGGCGAGTCCCGCGACTCCCGCGACGAGCAGGGGGGTTCCGCCGCCCTCGCGCGCGTAGCGCTGGGCGAACGTGAGCTGCCCGGCCCCCGACTCGTCCAGCGCCCGCGTGTAGGCCTCGTACTCCTCCGCCGCGGTCCCGGCCATGGTGTCCAGCGCGCCGCGCGCCCGGGACAGCAGCACACTTCCGTCCACCCGTCCGCCCGAGCGGCGAACCTCCTCCTCCACGGCCCGAGTCAGCAGCCGCTCGGCGTCCGCCCGATGGCCATCCCGCATGTCCCGTCCCCCTCCGGCGACAACTCCCTTTCGTACGAGTGTCCTTCGGGTCGGCCGGGAGCGCGAGGGGGCGGCGATCACCGATGGCCCCGATCGGGTGCGGACCGCCCGGAGAGGAGGGCGCGGGTCACACGAGGAGTCGCGGGGCGATCACCATCCGCGTCCGGCGGGGCCGGGTGAGGCAGGATGGAGGTATGCCGAACCGACTGGCCCACGAGACGTCCCCGTACCTGCTCCAGCACGCCGACAACCCGGTCGACTGGTGGCCGTGGTCGGCGGAGGCCTTCGAGGAGGCCCGACGGCGCGATGTCCCCGTGCTGCTGAGCGTCGGGTACAGCAGCTGCCACTGGTGCCATGTCATGGCGCACGAATCCTTCGAGGACCCGGCCACCGCCGCCTTCCTCGACGAGCACTTCGTCAGCGTCAAGGTGGACCGCGAGGAGCGCCCCGATGTCGACGCCGTGTACATGGAGGCCGTGCAGGCCGCCACCGGGCAGGGCGGGTGGCCGATGACCGTGTTCCTCACGCCCCACGCCGAGCCGTTCTACTTCGGCACCTACTTCCCGCCCGAGTCCCGGCACGGCATGCCCTCCTTCGGGCAGGTGCTCGAAGGGGTGCGGCAGGCCTGGCAGACCCGGCGGGAGGAAGTCGCCGACGTCGCCGGGAAGATCGTGCGGGACCTCGCGCAGCGGGAGATCGACTACGGCGCCGCGCGGCCCCCCGGTGAGGAGGACCTGGCGCAGGCGCTGCTCGCGCTGACCCGGGAGTACGACGCGAAGCGCGGCGGTTTCGGCGGGGCGCCGAAGTTCCCGCCGTCGATGGTGATCGAGTTCCTGCTGCGGCACCACGCCCGCACCGGCTCCGAGGGCGCCCTCCAGATGGCGGCGGACACCTGCGAGCGGATGGCCCGCGGCGGCATCCACGACCAGCTCGGCGGTGGCTTCGCCCGGTACTCCGTCGACCGCGACTGGGTGGTGCCGCACTTCGAGAAGATGCTGTACGACAACGCCCTGCTGTGCCGGGTCTACGCTCACCTGTGGCGGGCCACCGGCTCCGATTTCGCCCGCCGGGTCGCCCTCGCGACCGCCGACTTCATGGTGCGCGAACTGCGCACCGCCGAAGGCGGGTTCGCCTCGGCCCTGGACGCCGACAGCGACGACGGCACGGGTCGGCACGTCGAGGGCGCCTACTACGTCTGGACCCCCGACCAGCTGCGTGAGGCCCTCGGCGCCGAGGACGCCGAACTCGCCGCCCGCTGTTTCGGCGTGACCGAGGAGGGCACCTTCGAACACGGCTCCTCCGTCCTGCAACTCCCCGTGCAGGAGGGCGTTTTCGACGCCGACCGGGTCGAGTCCGTTCGGCGCCGGCTGCTGGCGAAGAGGGCCGAGCGCCCGGCGCCCGGCCGGGACGACAAGGTCGTCGCCGCCTGGAACGGGCTGGCGATCGCCGCCCTCGCCGAGACCGGCGCCTACTTCGACCGCCCGGACCTGGTCGAGGCCGCCGTCGGCGCCGCCGACCTCCTGGTCCGGCTGCACATGGACGAGCACGCGGGGCTGCGCCGTACCAGCAAGGACGGCCGGGCCGGAGCCAACGCCGGAGTGCTGGAGGACTACGCCGACGTCGCCGAGGGCTTCCTCGCCCTCGCCTCCGTGACCGGCGAAGGCGTCTGGCTGGAGTTCGCCGGGCTGCTCCTCGGGCATGTGCTCACCCGGTTCGCCGACCCGGAGTCGGGCGCCCTCTACGACACGGCCGCCGACGCCGAGCAGCTGATCCGCCGGCCCCAGGACCCCACCGACAACGCCACCCCCTCCGGCTGGTCGGCGGCCGCAGGCGCCCTGCTCGGCTACGCCGCCCACACGGGTTCTGAGGTCCACCGCACCGCCGCCGAGCGGGCGTTGGGCGTGGTGAGCGCGCTCGGCCCGCGCGTTCCGCGCTTCATCGGCTGGGGCCTCGCCGTCGCCGAGGCCCTGCTGGACGGTCCGCGCGAGGTCGCGGTCGTCGGCCCGTCCCTCGACGACAAGGCGGCCAAGGCCCTGCACCGTACGGCACTTCTGGGCACCGCCCCCGGCGCGGTCGTCGCGTACGGCACCCCGGAGAGCGAGGAGTTCCCGCTGCTCGCCGACCGCCCCCTCGTGGACGGTGAGCCGGCCGCCTACGTCTGCCGCAACTTCACCTGCGACGCCCCCACGACCGACCCGGACCGCCTGCGCACCGCACTGGGCGGCTGAGCCGGGCCCGGACGCCGGCCCCGGGACGGGCCCCGGACGTCAGCTCCGGTCGGCGTACCCCGCCAGGGCGCGTTCCACGATGGCCTCCAGCTGGTCGTGGTGGGCGCCCTTCCAGTAGGCGCGGCCGCAGTCGCCGCAGCGGGCGAAGACGTCGTACGTGCGATGAGTGCCGTGCTCGAGCTGGTCTGCCACCTCGTCCTTCGTGGCGTCCCGCAGCAGGCCGTTGCAGGCGGTGCAGCGGGTCCAGGGGCGCAGCTCGGGGCGGAAGCGGTCGAGGACGTCGTGGAGTTGGTCGTCGGGGCGGGTGCTGTAGACGTAGGCGCCCGCCCACAGTTCACGGCGGCGCAGCAGGCCGCGGTCGCGGCTGAGCATGACCCGCTTCTCGGCGGCCGAGCGGGCGGCGAGTGCCGGGTCGCCGATGTCGGTGGACTCGTAGGCCGTGTCGACGCCCAGCAGGCGCAGCCGGCGGGCGAGGGTGCCCAGGTGCACGTCGAGGAGGAAGCGCAGGGGAGCGCCGGGGACGTGCTGGGGCCGGGCGACGGCGCGCACCTGGACCGTCTCGTCCGCCCGCGGCACGTGCGACACCGGCACCTCACGGCCGTCCACCACCAGCGCGCCGACCTCGGTGAGCGGCACGCCCAGGGACTCCACGACGTGGCCGAGCGTCGAGACGCCGTCCGTGACGACCGCCGTGGCGCCGTGGCGCCGGGCGTGCGGGACGAACAGGTGCAGGCCGGGGGCGAACCCGACGTGGATCTCGGGACCGTTCACCCCGACAGGATGGCACGGGTGCGAGGCCGCGGGCTCACGGATTTCCGGTGGGCAGGCCGTGTTCCAGGACGTCCATGGCCTGGTCCATGAGGTCGCCCAGCTCGCCCTTGCACCCGTTCTCGGCCCAGTACAGGGAGACCTCCATCAGGCCGCCCATGAGGGACATGGCGAAGACCCGCACCTCCAGGCTGTCCTGGTCCAGGCCGGTGCGGGCCGCGATGGCCTGGCGAATGAGCAGGCCGGCTTCCGACATGCTCTCCATCATCCGGGCGCGGACCGCGGGAACCTCGACGCCCAGCCGGGCGCGCAGCCGGGACACCTCGGGCTCGTCGGTCATTCCCAGCGCAAGGGCCTTGTGCATCACATGCCGGAGGGAGTCCATCCACGGCTCGTCAACGGGCCGGGCCCGCAGCTCCTCCAGCATGATCTCGTCGTACTCGTCCGTGAGGACGATGTCCTCCTTGGTCGGGAAGTAACGGAAGACGGTCGACGGCGACACCTCGGCGCGGTCGGCGATCTGCTCGATCGTCGTGGCGTCGTACCCCTGCTCCTCGATCAGCGCGTACGTCGCCGTACGGATCGCCTGCCGGGTCTTGAGCTTCTTGCGTTCCCTCAGCCCCATCGGGGGGCGGTCGGCTGGGGTCGTGGTACGTGCGGCCGTCATGAAGGTCATTGTCCGGCATAGGGTCAGGGTCGGGCCATGGCCGGGTCCTCCTCCGGCTCGGCTCGTACGGCGCCCTGGGCGGCGCCCGGCAGGAACGCGGCCGCCAGCAGCGCCGCCACCACCGAGGCGATCCCGCCCACCAGCAGCACCAGGCCCATGCCGTGCACGTACGCCGCGTTCGCGGAGGCCGCCAGCTGCGCCGAGCCCGTCCTCTCGGCGACCAGGTGGGCCGCGACCACGGACTGCCCGGCGGTGTGCGCGGTCTCGACGGGCAGCCCGGTGACGTCGAGCCGGTGACGGAAGACGCTCGCCAGGAGGCTGCCGAGCAGGGCGATGCCGACCGCGCCGCCGACCTGGCGCAGCGTCATCAGCAGACCGGATCCGCTGCCCGCCCGGTCGGCGGGCAGGGCGGCCAGCGCCCCGTCCATGGCCGGGACGACGGAGAAACCGAAGCCGACACCGGCGATCGACAGCCACAGGGCGGTGAAGCCGTAGCCGGACTCCACGGTCGTCCGGCTGCCCAGCAGCGCGGCGAAGGCGAGCACCACCAGTCCCGCGGCGACCACGGCCCGCGGTCCGAACCGGGCGACGACCGGCTGCGCGCCCTTCGCGGCGACCAGCAGCCCGCCCATCATGGGCAGCAGCCGCACACCGGTGCCGAGCGCGTCGTGGCCGAGCACGGCCTGGAGGTAGGGCGGCAGCACGAACATCAGGCCGCTCAGCACGAACATCACCAGGGTCGCGGCGATCACGTTGAACAGGAAGCCGCGCCGGGCGAGCAGCGTCATGTCGAGCATGGGCCGGGCCTCGCGGCGCTCGCGCAGCACGAGCCCGGCCAGGAGTACGGCGGCCGCGGTGAACGCGGCGAGCACCAGCGGGTCGCCCCAGCCGCGGTCGGGCGCCTCGATGATCGCGTAGACGAGCGCGCCGAGACCGGTCGCGCTGAACCCCGTGGACAGCGCGCCGACCTTGGGGGAGGCCGGATCGCGGGTCTCGGGGAGCAGCAGGAGGCAGGCCGCGACGCCGAGGCCGGCCATGGGCACGTTGATGAGGAAGACCGAGCCCCACCAGAAGTGGTTCAGCAGCCAGCCGCCGATGATCGGGCCGAGCGGCAGGCCGAGCGCCGAGGCGGCCGAGATGACGCCGACGGCCTTGACGCGCTCCTCGGGCCCGAACATCGAGGGCAGCACGGACAGCGCCAGCGGCATGACGAGTGCCGCGCCGACGCCCATGACCGCACGGGCGGCGATCACCCCGCCGACGTCGCCGGTCAGGGCGCCCACCACGGAACCGGCGAGGAAGACCGCGAGCCCGGCGATCAGCATCAGCCGCCGTCCGAACCGGTCGCCGAGGAGTCCGGCGGGGAGCATCAGCGCGGCGAAGACGACGACGTACGCGTCCGCCATCCACTGCTGCTGCCCGGTCGAGGCGCCGAGCTCCCTCGCCATGGTCGGCAGGGCGACGTTGAGGATCGTCATGTCGAAGCCGAGCACCAGCATGCTCGCGACCAGGGCCGCGAGGGCCCACCAGCGGCGGGGATCGCGCCTTACGTCTTCGGCGTGGGTGAGAGTAGCCATGTAAATGAGAGTAGCTCTCAAAATCGAGGCTATGTCAATCGGTGTCGACTGTCGAATGCGCTCCGGGCTCCTTCCGGCGCCGGTCCGGGCCCCTCGGGGTTTTCAGGCACACGGAAACGGCCACGGCTCGTGTGAGCCGTGGCCGGGTGGGGAAGGGTGTGAGGCGTTACGCGTGCTGGTAGGCCACCAGCGAGATGCCCACGTAGTGCACCACGAAGGCGGCCAGCGTGAAGCTGTGGAAGACCTCGTGGAAGCCGAACCAGCGCGGTGACGGGTTCGGCCGCTTGATGCCGTAGACGACGCCGCCCGCGCTGTAGAGGAGCCCGCCGACGACGACCAGGACCAGGACGGCGATGCCGCCGGTGCGCAGGAAGTCCGGCAGGAAGAAGACGGCCGCCCAGCCCATCGCGATGTAGCAGGGGGTGTAGAGCCAGCGCGGGGCGCCGACCCAGAAGACGCGGAAGGCGATGCCGGCGGCGGCCGCGACCCATATGCCCCACAGCAGCCACTGCCCCTTGGCGCTGGGCAGGAGCAGCAGGGTGAGCGGTGTGTACGTGCCCGCGATGATCAGGAAGATGTTCGCGTGGTCGAGCCTGCGCAGCACGCCGCCCATGCGCGGCCCCCAGTTGCCCCGGTGGTACAGCGCGCTCACACCGAAGAGCAGGCAGGCGGTGAGGACGTAGATCCCGCAGGCGATGCGTCCGCGGGTGGAGTCGGCCAGCGCGGTGAGTGCGAGCCCCGCGACGAGTACGGCCGGGAACATGCCGAGATGCAGCCAGCCGCGCAGCTTCGGCTTGACCTGGTGCGGCAGGGAGGGCGCGACGGGACCGCGGCCGGCGACCGGCGTGTCCAGGGGCGCGTCGGAGGCGGACGCAGTCATGCGCGCATCGTACCTACGACACCGTAAGTCGTGAATCAGTGCCGGACGGTGAGCAGCGGCGAACGGGCCGAACGCAAAAAGACCTCCAGCCGAATCCAACGTGGACGCAAAGAATCGCGGGAATCGTGGCATTACTCACGTCGCTCACCTGTGACGCCCCCTGGACAGATGGGCGCTCTCGTCGGATGATCAAATGAGTGCGGTCGGCACCGGATGAGCGGCTACGAAGCATCCGGGTCGCAGCCCCCACGGGGCGACAAGACAAAAACCCCTCATTTAGGAGCGATCGTGGCGCGCGACATCGCGGCTCCCCCCGTCATCCCCACCCACCACAAGGAACTGATCTCGTGGGTCAATGAGATCGCCGAACTGACGCAGCCGGACAGCGTGGTCTGGTGTGACGGATCCGAGGCCGAGTACGAGCGACTGTGCGAGGAGCTCGTCCAGAAGGGCACCTTCCGGAAACTCGACCCGATCAAGCGCCCCAACTCCTACTACGCGGCGTCGGACCCGTCCGACGTGGCCCGCGTGGAGGACCGGACGTTCATCTGTTCCGAGAAGGAGGAGGACGCGGGTCCGACCAACCACTGGAAGGCGCCCGCCGAGATGCGGGAGATCTTCCAGGGGGCGGACGGCAAGGGAGGGATCTTCCGCGGCTCGATGAAGGGCCGGACGATGTACGTCGTCCCGTTCTGCATGGGCCCGCTGGGCTCGCCGCTGTCCGCGGTCGGCGTCGAGATCACCGACTCCGCCTACGTCGCGGTGTCCATGCGCACCATGACCCGCATGGGACAGCCGGTGCTGGACGAGCTCGGCGACGACGGCTTCTTCGTCAAGGCCGTCCACACCCTGGGCGCCCCGCTGGAGCAGGGCCAGGAGGACGTCCCGTGGCCGTGCAACTCCACCAAGTACATCTCGCACTTCCCCGAGACCCGCGAGATCTGGTCCTACGGCTCGGGCTACGGCGGCAACGCGCTGCTCGGCAAGAAGTGCTACGCCCTGCGCATCGCCTCCGTCATGGCGCGCGACGAGGGCTGGCTGGCCGAGCACATGCTGATCCTCAAGCTCACCCCGCCCACCGGTGAGGCCAAGTACGTCGCCGCCGCCTTCCCGAGCGCCTGTGGCAAGACCAACCTCGCCATGCTGGAGCCGACGATCTCCGGCTGGACCGTCGAGACGATCGGTGACGACATCGCGTGGATGCGGTTCGGCGAGGACGGCCGGCTCTACGCGATCAACCCCGAGGCCGGCTTCTTCGGCGTCGCGCCCGGCACCGGCGAGCACACCAACGCCAACGCCATGAAGACGCTGTGGGGCAACTCGGTCTTCACCAACGTCGCCCTCACCGACGACGGCGACGTGTGGTGGGAGGGCATGACGGAGGAGACCCCGGCGCACCTCACCGACTGGAAGGGCAACTCCTGGACCCCCGCGTCCGAGACGCCCGCCGCCCACCCCAACGCCCGCTTCACCACGCCCGCCGCGCAGTGCCCGATCATCGCGCCGGAGTGGGAGGACCCCAAGGGCGTGCCGATCTCGGCGATCCTCTTCGGCGGCCGCCGCGCCTCCGCGGTGCCGCTGGTGACGGAGTCCTTCGACTGGAACCACGGCGTCTTCCTCGGCGCCAACGTCGCCTCCGAGAAGACGGCCGCCGCCGAGGGCAAGGTCGGCGAGCTGCGCCGCGACCCGTTCGCCATGCTGCCGTTCTGCGGCTACAACATGGGCGACTACATGGGCCACTGGATAAAGGTCGGCAAGGCCGCCGAGCAGCGTGACGGCGACCAGTCCAAGCTGCCGAAGATCTACTACGTCAACTGGTTCCGCAAGAACGACGAAGGCAAGTTCGTCTGGCCCGGCTTCGGCGAGAACAGCCGCGTCCTGAAGTGGATCGTGGAGCGCCTGGACGGTACGGCCGAGGGCGTCGAGACCCCGATAGGCGTCCTGCCGACCAAGGCGGCCCTGGACACGGACGGCCTCGAACTGTCCGAGTCCGACCTGGAGTTCCTGCTCACGGTCGACAAGGACGTGTGGCGCGAGGAGGCCGGCCTGGTCCCCGAGCACCTGAACACCTTCGGCGACCACACGCCCAAGGAACTGTGGGACCAGTACCGCTCGCTCGTCGAGCGCCTGGGCTGACGCGGTCCTCGACCCACCCCCTCCTGAGCCCCGCGGCCGGCTGACCGACCTGCCCTGACCTGCAACGTCGCCCGGCCGGCCGCGGCGACACCCCCGAAGAGGCCGGGTGCGCACAATGGCGTGCGCACCCGGCCTCTTCGGCGTGCGCGCGTGTACCCGCGGCGATCGGGCCCGTGCGCGCGGCGCTGTGCGGGCACGCCCGGCGCAGACGCGGCAAGCCGCGCCCAAAAAGCCGCATTCGTGGGCAATTCACCTATGGTGATGCCATGCGCGGAATCCTGTTGGCCGGGGGCACCGGCTCGCGACTGTGGCCGTTGACCCGCACGGTGTCGAAGCAGCTGCTGCCGGTCTTCGACAAGCCCATGATCTATTACCCGCTTTCCACACTGGTGATGGCCGGAATCCGGGAGGTTCTGATCATCACCACCCCGGAAGACCGGCAGCAATTCCTCCGATTGCTCGGCGACGGAAGTCAACTCGGTCTGCGATTCACGTACATGGCGCAAGAACGCCCGGAAGGAATCGCCCAGGCCTTCCTGCTGGGGGCCGACTTCATCGGCGACGAGCCGGTCTCCCTGATCCTGGGCGACAACATCTTCCACGGCAGCGGCCTCGGTACCCGTCTCACCCGCAACGTGGATCTGAAAGGCGGCCGGGTGTTCGCCTACCCGGTGGCCAATCCCTCGGCCTACGGCGTCGTGGAGTTCGACGAACTCGGTCGGGCGCTGTCCATCGAGGAGAAACCGGCCCGGCCCAGGTCCCGGTACGCCGTGCCCGGTCTGTACTTCTACGACAATCAGGTCGTTGACATCGCCCGGAGCCTGCGGCCCAGTGCCCGGGGCGAGTTGGAGATCACCGACCTCAACCGCGTCTATCTGGAGTCCGGGAGCCTGCACGTCGTCCGGCTCGACCGCGGCACCGCGTGGCTGGACACGGGGACCTTCGCCTCCATGGTCCAGGCCTCGGAGTACGTCCGTGTGGTCGAGGAACGCCAGGGCTTCAAGATCGGCTGTGTCGAGGAGGCGGCCTGGCGGGCCGGCCTGATCGACGACGCCCGGCTCCACGAACTGGCCCAGCCGCTGCTCAAGAGCGGATACGGCCACTATCTGCTGGGCCTGCTGGAGGACCCCCGGTCCGTCGTCATGCCCCAGCCGGGCAGCGGGCTGCGCCGGGAAGAACTGCTGCCAACCGGGCCGGGCGTTCCCGCGTGACGGCCGGCGGAAAGGAGTTGTGCACGTGAGACCACTTCGCATCGAAGGGGCCTGGGTGGAAACGCCCCAGGTTTTCACGGACGACAGAGGACGATTCCACGAGTGGTTCAAGGGCGAGGGATTCCAGGATTCCACCGGCCAGGGACTCCGGCTCGCTCAGGCAAACTGCTCGCGCTCCGTTCGAGGTACTGTCCGCGGTATTCACTTCGCGTCGGTCCCGCCCGGGCAGGCCAAGTACGTCACCTGCATCAGTGGCGCGATCCTCGACGTCGTGGTCGACATCCGCACCGGCTCCCCGAGTTTCGGGGAATGGGAGGCGGTTCGACTCGATGACACGACGCACCGCAGTGTCTATCTTTCGGAGGGACTTGGCCACGCCTTCATGGCGCTGGAGGACAACTCCACGGTCGTATATCTGTGTTCACAGGGATATGCGCCGCAACGTGAGTACGGCATCAACCCGCTCGACCCGAGGTTGGCTATTGCCTGGCCCGAGGGCGTCGCCATGCGGCTTTCCGAAAAGGACGCCGCGGCACCCACGCTGGACGAAGCCGAGAGGCAGGGCCTGCTGCCTTCCTTCGAGGACTGCCGCGGCTATCGCGGCGGGCTCGTGGGCAGCGCCTGAGGCAGGTGTGTCACGCGAATTCGCACACGCCACGTATCCGAAGCCGGAAACGATATCGGTTGAGGCTGCTCGGGTGATTTGCCCAGCCCGCTGTGTGTTGGCTTCGCAAATTCCCGGCCGCGGTGAGCAAAGAATGTTCTAGTCCGTGGCCAACGGCACGTGACACGCATGCGAACGAAGCGCACCAAGTGCGCGCGCTTGCGGTTTGGTCCCTCCCAGTTGCTGAGGAAGGTTCTCTTGAACCGTAGAACGATCCGAAGTTCACGCTTGAGGTCAGCCACACTGGTGTCGGCGAGCGCGCTTGCCATGGCGCTCAACGTCGCCCCGAGTACCGTCGCCATCGCCGACGCGATCGAGAGATCCAACGCTCGTACGGCGGTGGCGACGGACGATCCGAACGACGTAAGAACCATCGAGGGGCACCGCAACGACCGTGGTCCGCGAGGTCACCAGGGTCCGAAGGGCCACGATGGCAAGCGAGGTCCGCAGGGTCCACAGGGCAAGCCGGGTCCGCAGGGTCCGCAGGGCCCACAGGGGAAGAAGGGCCCGCAGGGTCCGCAGGGCCCACAAGGCAAGAAGGGGCAACAGGGTCCGCAGGGCCCACAGGGCAAGAAGGGGCAACAGGGCGCGCAGGGTAACCAGGGCGCGCAGGGCCAGGGCTTCCAGGGCGCTCAGGGCTTCCAGGGCAACCAGGGCCCGCAGGGCTTCCAGGGCCACCAGGGTGCTCAGGGCTTCCAGGGCGAGCAGGGTAACCAGGGCTTCCAGGGCTTCCAGGGCCACCAGGGTGCTCAGGGCTTCCAGGGCGAGCAGGGTGCTCAGGGCTTCCAGGGCGAGCAGGGTAACCAGGGCTTCCAGGGCTTCCAGGGCCACCAGGGTGCTCAGGGCTTCCAGGGCAACCAGGGCCCCCAGGGCTTCCAGGGCAACCAGGGTGCGCAGGGTAACCAGGGCAACCAGGGTGAGCAGGGTGAGCAGGGCAACCAGGGCCACCAGGGCGCTCAGGGCGCACAGGGTACGGTCGGCACCACCTACGTCGTGAGCGAAACGGGTACGCGTTCGGTGACCGTGGACTGCCACACCGGTGACTTCGCCACCGGCGGCGGTGCGATGGCTGTGGAGGGCCACGGCAACCTCATCCAGACCTTCCCAGTGGGCACCAACCCGCCCATCGGCTGGCAGGCCACCACCACCTCGAACGACACGGGCGACATCGTCGCGTACGTGGTCTGCGTTCACCCGACGTAACCCCCGGGCGATCGCCGGTACCGTAGCGGCCGCCGGCTTCACCCGCGAATGAGTGACAGTGCCCCGGGGCCTCGGCTCCGGGGCGCCGTCCGCGTTGTGCCCGCGCCCGCGACTCCGGCACCGGAAGGAGACACCGGTGCCGGAGTCGCGGGCAGCAAGGAAATCGGAGAATGATGCGCATCCTCGTAACCGGCGGTGCCGGATTCATCGGTTCGGAGTACGTCCGGCGGCAGCTGGACCCGGATCCGACGGCGCGGATCACCGTCCTCGACAAACTCACCTACTCCGGCGTCGAGGCGAACCTGGCACCGGTGGCGGAACACCCGGGCTACGCCTTCGTCCGGGGCGACATCTGCGATGCGGACGTGGTCGACCAGGTGATGGCGGGCCACGACGCGGTGGTGCACTTCGCTGCCGAGTCGCACGTGGACCGGTCGATCGACGGGGCCGGTCCGTTCGTCCGCACCAATGTGATGGGCACTCAAGTGCTCCTCGACGCGGCCCACCGGCACGGCGTCGGCCGATTCGTCCACGTGTCCACCGACGAAGTGTACGGCTCGGTCAGCGAAGGCTCGTGGACCGAGGGGTGGCCACTGGCACCGAACTCCCCTTACTCCGCCTCGAAGGCCGGCTCCGACCTGCTGGCTCTCGCCTACCACCGCACCCACGGCCTCGACGTCGTGGTCACCCGGTGCACCAACAACTACGGGCCCCGCCAGTTCCCCGAGAAGGTCATCCCGCTCTTCATCACCAACCTGCTCGACGGGAAAACGGTCCCCCTGTACGGCGACGGCAGCAACGTCCGCGACTGGCTGCACGTCTCCGACCACTGCCGGGGCATCGACCTGGTCCTGCGGGGCGGCCGGGCCGGAGAGGTCTACAACATCGGCGGCGGAACCGAGTTGACCAACCACAAGCTCACCGGGCTGCTGCTGGACGCGGTCGGCGCGGGCTGGGACCGGGTCGAGTACGCGGCCGACCGCAAGGGCCATGACCTGCGCTACTCGCTGGACGACGGCAAGATCCGCGAGCAACTGGGTTACACCCCGCAGGTGTCCTTCACGGACGGCCTGGCCGCCACGGTCGACTGGTACCGCACGCATCGCTCCTGGTGGGAGCCGCTGAAGGAGGGGGCCGCGCTGCGATGAGCACGACCTGGCTGGTGACCGGTGCACACGGGCTCCTCGGCCAGGACGTGCTGGCCGAACTCGCCGCCGATCCGGACGCCGTCGTGACGGGACTGAGCCGGGAGCAGCTGGACATCACCGAGCCGGGGGCCGTTCGCGTGGCCGTCACCGGTCACCGGGTGGTCGTCAACTGCGCCGCCTGGACGGACGTCGACGCCGCCGAGCGGTCCGAGGCGGCGGCCACGGCCGTGAACGGCACGGGCGTCCGTCACCTGGCACACGCGTGCGCGGACAGCGGCGCCCTCCTGCTACACGTCTCCACCGACTACGTGTTCCCCGGTGACGCCCGCCGGCCCTACCCCGAAGACGCGCCGACCGGGCCACTCAACGCATACGGGCGAAGCAAACTGGCGGGGGAGCGCGCCGTCGTCGAACTGCTGCCGCACACCGGCTACATCGTGCGCACCGCATGGCTCTACGGCGCCCATGGCCCGAACTTCGTGGGCACCATGCTCGAACTCGCCGCCCGGCGCGACACCCTGGACGTGGTGGCAGACCAGCACGGCCAGCCGACCTGGTCCCGGGCGCTCGCCCGGCAACTGACCGCCCTCGGCCGTGCCGCGCTGACCGGGTGGGCACCGGCCGGCATCTATCACGGCACTGCGGCCGGCCGCACCACGTGGTGCGGTCTGGCGCGTGAGGCCTTCCGGCTCAGCGGCCTCGATCCCGAACGGATCCACCCGGTCGGCTCGGACAAGTTCCCACGTCCGGCCGCCCGCCCGGCCTTCGGCGTCCTCGGGCACGGCAACTGGCTGCGGGCCGGCCTCGTCCCCCTTCCTCCGTGGGACGACCAACTGACGGCCGCACTGAACGCACCCGAGTTCGCCGCCCTGGCCGCAGCGGCGCGCACGAGTACCCGGCGTACGTAGCAGGCGCCCGGCGGAACCTCAGGTCCGCCGGGCGCCTGCGGAGCCGCCAGGAAATCACCGGCTCACGGCGTCCCGGAACTCTTCCGGCACCTGGGAGAGGAGCTTGTGATCGACCGCGACCGCACGACGGAACGCATCGCCGGCCTCGCTCTTGCGGCCCCTCGCCGCCAGGAGCTGACCCAGTTGCAGATGGATCGTGGCCGCCTTCGGATTGGTGGCAGCGGCCCGCTTGAGGAGTTCAACAGCCCGGTCGGGGTCACTCGATCTCAGCATGTACGCCTCGCTGTAGAGAGCGGACATGAAGTGCGGATCGATTTCGAGAGCCTTCTCGAAGTTTGCCCGGGCATCTGCCGTCCTACCGTCCTGCTGATCGATGATCCCGAGGCCGTACCAGGCGTTCTTGTTCCTGGCGTCGACTTCCAGAACGCGCCGGTAGTCCTGGGCAGCCCCAAGAGAATCCCGGTTGAGTTGGCGCTGAAGGGCGGACTGCAGAAGCTCGTTTGCCGACTTGGCGTTCCCGGCCACTGAACCGGCTCTGGCTTCGGACGGCCCGGCCGACGGGGAGTGAATCGCCCAGACGGTCACCCCGGTGGCAACCGCCGTGGCCGCGGCGAGTCCTGCCCACAATCTCGTACGTTTCACTGGGTCACTTTTCGTGGAGGGTGGCGGACGGATGGAGTTGGCCTGGCTCAGGTGGCCGGCACCGACGTTACGAGGCGGCCTTGGTGGTGCGGCCGTTCGGCAGGCGCTCGGGCCGTTCAGACCACTCGAATGCACGAGCCGTCGTGATTGTGTCGGCCCAGCCTGTTTGCGTGGCTTTGAGCGGCTGGATTGGATGGCACCCGTGAAGTCAACGGTCTGTCTGAACATGATCGTCAAGGACGAAGCTCCGGTGATCCGGCGTTGTCTCGAATCCGTACGGCCCTTGATCGACACTTGGGTCATCGTGGACACCGGCTCCACCGACGGCACGCAGGACATCATCCGCGACGTCTACAGCGACCTGCCCGGCGAACTGCATGAACGGCCCTGGAAGGGGTTCGACGGCAGCCGTACCGAGGCGATCGAACTCGCCCGCTCCGCTGCGGACTACCTGCTCTTCATGGACGCCGACGACATGATGGACGTGGCGCCCGGCCCTCGAATGCCGGAGCTGACGCGCGACGCCTACTGGGTCGGCGTCAGCAGCGGGCGCATCAGATACCGGCGCCGCGCCCTGGTCTCGACCCGGTTGCCGTGGCGCTACGTCGGCGTCCTGCACGAGTACCTCGACTGCGGTTCGCAGTACACCCAGGGGAATCTGGAAGGCGCCACCATCGTCATCGTGGGCGGAGGGGGACGCAGCAGGGGCAAAAGCCCGCGGGAGAAGTACCTGGGAGACGCAGAGATCCTCCAGCAGGGTCTGATCAAGGAGCCTGACAACGAGCGTTATGTGTTCTACCTGGCCCAGACCTGGCGCAGCGCCGGTGAGCTCGAGAAGGCGATCGAAGCCTATGACCGCCGGGCGGGCATGGGCGGCTGGGACGAGGAGGTCTTCTGCTCCCGTCTGTACGCGGCGTTGTTCGCCGAAGAGCTGGGGCGGCCGCCGGCCGAGGTGATGGACCGCTACCTCGGTGCGCACGAGAGCCGCCCCAAACGCGCCGAAGCGCTCGGCGAACTCGCGCGCTGGTGCCGTCTCAACGGGCAGCGCTGGCCGCTCGCCCACCTGTTCGCGCGAGAGGCGGCACGCCTCCCGTATCCGAGCGACGACCACCTGTTCGTCGCGTCCGACTGGTACGAGTGGCGCGCACTCGACGAACTCGCGGTGTCCGCCTACTGGGTCGGGGAGTACCAGGAAGCGGAGGAATGCTGTGAACGCCTGCTGGCAGGCGGCAAGCTGCCCCCCGAGCATCGCGAGCGTGTGATCGAGAATCTCGACTTCGCACGACGTCACCTGCGCTCAAGGGAATTCGTCGGGGTCTGAGGCGGCAGGATGTCAGAGGCGCCCGGTGGAACCTCATGGTCCACCGGGCGCCTGTTGTTCCGCGGGTCCTAGACCAGCAGCAGTCCGCCGCACCGGGCGGCGCCCTCCTTCATCGCGATCAGGTTGGCGACCACGTAGGAGATGTTGTTCTTCGAGTGCCACTCGGTCGGGAAGTAGGTGACCAGCCGGGAGGACTGGAACCGGGCCTCGAGTTCGGGAACCATGGACCGGTACTGGTTGTCGGTGTAGTACCAGAACGAGTTCTCGTTGTAGTGGGCGACGTGCGACGGGTCCTGGTACGCGCCGCGGCCGTCGGAGCTGGGCGTCAGACTGAGCAGCATGCCGCCGGGTGCCAGCAGCCGGTACAGCTCGTTGATCAGCGCCACCTTCGAGGGCACGTGCGGGAAGAAGTCCACCGCCCGCATCAGGCCGACGGAGCCGTCGGCCAGGTCCAGCTTCCCCGGCAGGGACGCGACGATGTCCACGTTCTTCCCCGGGGCCCGGCCCACGCCCTTGTAGCCGGGCGGCCTGCGGCCGCCCGTTTGGAAGTCCAGCGCCAGCAGCCCGCGCCGCTGGGTCCAGGCGAGGGCGTTGGCCTCGATGTACTTGTCGTACAAGGTGACCGTCTCGCTCTGGATGTGTGCGTTGATCTCCGGATCGCGCTGGGTGTTCGCCGGGTGCACCCGCTGGAGGTACAGACAGCGGTTGATGTGGTGGAAGTCGCCGACGTGGAACAGGCGGCACATCAGGTCCTGGTCGTCCAGGACCGCACGGGCGGCGTCATAGCCGCCGGCCTTCTCGTAGCTCTCCCTGCGAAACGCCCGCACATGGTTGGGCGCGTACCAGATGTAGGCGACGTTGTGCGGGGTCGGCGCCAGGGAGATGGCCTGCAAGTACTTGCGGCCGTCGACCCTCACCTCCTCGTACTCCCAGCCGAACCTCGCGTCGAAGCGATCGTTGTCCCGCTTGCCGTCCTCGGTGATCTGCGCGGTGTTGCTGTAGACGAAGACGACCTCGGGGTGGGCGTCGAACGCCTTGCCGAGCTCTGCCAGACACGCCTTCGCCAGCAGGTCGTCGTGGTCGAGTTCCACGAGGATCTCGCCCCGGGCCAGTTCACAGGCTCGGCGCTTCGTCGCTCCGACCCCCTTGACGTCGTCCGCGATCTCCACGCGGACCCGGTCGTCGGGGCGCTCGGGCCGCCACCGGGCACCATTGTTGAGCAGGACGATCCACTCCCAGTCCGGACAGGTCTGCGCCTGCAGCGACGCGAGACACTCATCGAGGAAACGGGGCCGGTGGCTGGGGGTGAAGACGGAGAACCTGGGTGTCGCGGTCGCGGTCGACGTCATCTGGTCTTCCCTGCGTGGCTCGATGTCGGTGCGGGGCGTACGGAGTTACGGAGACGTTCCGGTGCCTGGGAAAGCAGCGCGGGATCGGCTGCGACGGCACGGCCGAATTGCTTATCGGCCTCGCCGTCGCGTCCCTTGGAAACCGCTGCCGTACCGGTGGGGGCTGCCCACAATCGCCTACGTTTCACGTTGTCACATCTCGTGGAATGGAAAGGACGGACGGATGTAGTTGATCTCAACCGGCCGTATTTCCACCGACGTTACGAGGCCGTATTGACAACGTCGCCATTTGGCAGGCATGTGGGGCGTGCAGACCACTCGAATGTACGCAAGAAGGACGGCAGGGCGCGGACTTTCTCACGGTGTGGATCTACGAGGCGTCTTCGCGCAGGGTCACGTCGCGTAAGTGAGAGCGTGGACCCGGTCGGTGGTGAACGCTCGAGCCCTGGCCCGCAGTAGAACGGTCAGTCAACGCGACCTGACCGGCGCTTGCGCCGATGTGGGTAATTATGCGGCGAAAAACGGCATTTGCGAGGAACTGCCCCGTAATCTTCGAGCGTCAGTCAGTGTACGGCGAAGGAAGTGTGACCATGCCATTCAACCCGGGGGAGCAGGTCAACTTCGGCGGCGAGGGCGCCGTCGTGCTGGAGGAGCACGGTGACGGTGGTTACCTGATCTCCAGTGGCCCGGCGCGGCTACCGATCGTGGTCCCCGCCGACACCCTTGAGGACGCGCAGCGCAAGCCCGCCGCCAAGCGGCTGTTCACCCCCACCCCACCGCACCTGCTCTCCGTGGACGACTTCCTCGACGACCCGGACGAGGTTCGCAAGATCGCGCTCAGCGTCGGATACCACACCGACGCGCAGTACTTCAAAGGTCTGCGCAGCGACCACCGGTTCCTCTGGCCCGGCCTGCGCGAGGAGTTCTCGCGGCTGCTCGGCACTCCGGTCACCGAATGGCTCAGCCACAACGCCAACGGCGTCTTCCAGCAGACCGCGCACGACGACCCGCTGGTCTGGCACCACGACTCGCAAAGCTACGCCGCCGCGATCTACCTCAACCCGAACCCGCCTGCCGGCGCCGGCACCAGTTTCTGGCGCGACAAGACCCACGGCTGCCGGCGTGCGCCCACCCACCCGAAGGAAGCGGCGCGCCTCGGCAGCCCCGAGGCCGTCGAGGCCGCACGCTCGGTCGTCTACGACCCGTACAACCTCGAGCACGAGGACAACTGGGAGCTGATCGAGTCGATCTCCGGCCAGTACAACCGGTTGGTGATCTGGGACGCGAAACTCATGCACTCAGCCACGTCGTACGAGCACTTCGCCGGGGAGCACGGTACCCACCGCCTGGTGCAGCTCTTCTTCTTCGACATCAACATCTGAGCTTGACGTCTGATCGCAATCAGGGCTTGGGCGCTGTCGGGTGACGGAGTGTCACGGTCCTGTGCCGCAGCGTGTCGGTCCGCCGCGGTTGTGCTGTTACCCGGCGGCGGGGAAGGCCGGCTCGGGTTCATGGCGCCCGGTCTGCGTCTCGCTGCGGGTGCACGCGGACCGGGGCCGATCAGGATGCCCTGGGCGGAGGGCTAATGGGCGGCGCCACTGAACTTCTGGGGTTCACTCTGCGCTGCAGCGGCATGGGCGTCCATCCGCTCGGCCGCCAGGATCGCCGCCGCGGTGTCCGCCCGGGAGGCGGCGACGACGAGCGCGCGGCCGGCGAGCGCGTGCGCCCGCTGGTGCAGCGCCGACGGTTCCCGGGCGGCGGCCACTGACGCGCGGGCCGGAGCATGGCCTCCCCCCAGCCGGGCCACCTGCTCGGCGAGCCGCTCGGCCGCGGTGTCCAGGTCGGTGGAGGGGGCCAGTGCGCGCAGCTCGCCCGTGACGGCGAGCAGCGCCGCCAGATGGCCCGCGAGCTGGATGTCCAGCTCCTCCTCGCGGGAGCGGTGGGGGAAGTCCGAGGTGGTGCCGGCCATCGGGGTGTGGACGGACCTGCCGGAGGGCCCGGTGCGGATCGGTTCGTACATGGGATGGCCTCCTGTGCTCTGACAGAAGACATCCTAGCTTAGAACGCGTCTAAAGTTGAGGCCGTTCGTGGAACTGGTCCGTAGGGGTACCGAACGTGAGCGTCAGGATTGGCTGTAGCCGTCCAGGAAGGTGCCGATCCGGCCCACCGCGTCCCGCAGGTCGCCGACCGAGGGCAGCGTGACGACCCGGAAGTGATCCGGCTCGGGCCAGTTGAAGCCCGTGCCCTGGACGACCATGATCTTCTCGTGGCGCAGCAGGTCAAGGACCATCCGCCGGTCGTCCTTGATCTTGAAGACCGCGGGGTCCAGGCGCGGGAAGAGGTACAGCGCGCCCTTCGGGCGTACGCATGTCACGCCCGGGATCTGTGTGAGCAGCTCGTAGGCGACGTCCATCTGCTCCTTCAGCCGCCCACCCGGCAGGACCAGCTCGTTGATGCTCTGCCGCCCGCTGAGCGCGGCCACCACGCCGTGCTGGCCCGGCATGTTCGCGCACAGGCGCATGTTCGCCAGGATCGTCAGGCCCTCGAGGTAGGAGTCGGCGTGCGCGCGGGGGCCGGAGACGGACATCCAGCCCACCCGGTAGCCGGCCACCCGGTACGCCTTGGACATGCCGTTGAACGTCAGGGTCAGCAGGTCCGGCGCGACCGACGCGGTCGGGGTGTGCGTTGCGCCGTCGTAGAGGATCTTGTCGTAGATCTCGTCGGAGCAGACCAGCAGGTTGTGCCGGCGGGCGATGTCGGTCAGCCCCTTGAGCACGGCCGGGTCGTAGACCGCGCCGGTGGGGTTGTTGGGGTTGATGATGACGATCGCCTTGGTGCGGTCGGTGACCTTGCGCTCCACGTCGGCGAGGTCGGGCATCCAGTCGGACTGCTCGTCGCAGCGGTAGTGGACGGCGGTGCCGCCGGACAGGGAGACCGCGGCCGTCCACAGGGGGTAGTCCGGCGCCGGCACGAGGACCTCGTCGCCGTCGTCCAGCAGCCCCTGCATGGCCATCACGATCAGCTCGGAGACGCCGTTGCCGATGAAGACGTGCTCGACGTCCGTCTCGATCCCGAGGGTCTGGTTGTGCATGACGACCGCGCGCCGCGCGGCCAGCAGGCCCTTGGCGTCGCCGTAGCCGTGGGCCGTCGAGACGTTGCGGAGGATGTCCTCCAGGATCTCCGGCGGGCATTCGAAGCCGAACGCCGCCGGGTTGCCCGTGTTCAGCTTCAGGATGCGGTGACCGGCCGCCTCCAGCCGCATCGCCTCCTCGAGTACGGGGCCCCGGATCTCGTAGCAGACGTTGGCGAGCTTCGTGGACTGGATCACCTGCATGCCCGCGAGCTTACGGCCACGTGGCACTGATTGTGGGGAGTTTTCCATCACGTGAGACAGAGGATTTGATCACTTTTGGGATGAGTGGCGCTGCTCGCCGGATCTGGTTGCGTTTCGGCCGGTATGCGGGCGTGGTCGTCTCAGTCGCGGTGGTGCAGCAGTGCGAAGCCGTCCTGCAGTGCCACCAGCTCGTATCCCCTCTGGCGGTCGGCCGTCAGACGCTGCTGTTCGGCTTCGGCGCTCAGCGGGGCGCCCAGCCACCCTCGCGCTCCGGGCGGAGCCCAGGTGTCCACCATGATCCACTGGGGGTTGGGGCGGTTGCCTTCGGCGCCGTAGATGCTGACGCTCGTGCGGTTGGTCAGCTGGGGCACCAGATGGTCGGACGCCTGGACCGTGGCGCCGTCGGGGATGAAGTTCATCAGACGACGGGCGACGGCGACACGGGGATCGGTCCGCCAGGTGTCCGGCTGGAACAGCTGGAACAACGCGAAGCTCGGAAGGATGGCGAGGGTGACCGCGGCGGAGCCCGCGAGGTAACGCCGCAGACTGGGACCGCTCGTCCCGCGCCGCACCAGGGCGTCGACGAACGCCGCGAACACGATCGGCATCAGGATGAGCGAGTAGTGGAAGCCGGTTCCCCAGTGCAGGCCGTTGTTGGACGCGAAGCGCCACACCAGGGTCGGTACGGCGACCCACAACAGGGGGGACCGCAGCGCCAGGAACAGAGTGGGAGCCAGCACCAGGAGGAGAGTCGTCACCTTGGTCTGCGGGGTGACGAGACCGATCGTGCCCCGGCGGAGCAGGTCCAGCAGACCGCCCCCACCGCTTCCGGCCGTTCCCGGGGCGCCGGGGGAGCCCTGCAACAGGGGCCAGTAGGCGAAGGACCCGTTCGGGCTGAACGCCGGCAGAATCACGAAGAGCGCGAGTGCCGCCCCGGCGAGACCGACCGTGGCCGCGAACAGTCCGAGCCTGCGGTTGCCGCGCCGGGCGATGACGAGGCCGATGGCGAGAACCGTGAGCCCGAGGTCTTCCTTCACGAGCAGGAGCGGCAGGGCCCAACACCCCGCGGCGACGAGCCGGTCGTTGCCCAGGGCGGTGAGCGAGAGGGTCAGGAGCGGTACGGCGAAGGCGACTTCGTGGAAGTCGTAGCCGACCGCACTGGCGATTCCCCAGGACAGTCCGTAGCAGGCACCGATCACGGCGGCGGCCGGAATGCCGAGGGTTCGGCGTACCCAGAGGGCCAGCGGGACCACGCTCACGGCAATCAGAGCGGCCTGCACGACGAGGAGCGTTTCCGCTCCCTGCCACACCCAGTACAAAGGCGCCATCAGCGCAAGGATGGGAGAGAAGTGATCCCCCAGGACGGGAAAGCCCTGGCCCTTCACTTCGGAGACCGGCAAGTGCCCTTCCGCGTAGGAGCGGACGACCTGCTCGAAGATTCCCAGGTCATAGCTGCTGGTGATCATCCGATGGTGGAGGTGCAGCGACAGCGCCGCGTACATCACGAAAAGCGTTCCCGCCATGGCCCAGATCCACCAGATGCCGGCGAAGCGGCCTGAGTACGGTGATTCGGCCGCCTCCCATTTCTTGGACGACGACTGTGTGGGGACCGCTGCGCTTTTGGTGGACTGTGCTTGCATTGAGAGCCCTTCGGGGAAGCGGAATTTGCAGCCATCAAGATGCCAGCCGTATGCGGTATTCGACTGTGACGCGGCGTCGACCAAACTCCCGTGTGGTCAGAATCCGCCGAATGGTCGCATGAGAGGGCGCTGCGGTGCCCTCCCCGGCTCCGCCGACGCTCAGCGCACTCCGTCTTCTGCCGATCGCCCCCGACTTCTTGTGGCCGACCCCTCACGCCATCACAATGCACATGACAAGACAGTGGGACCGGAAGATCTCCGGTCCCTCACGTCTGAAGAGGGGACCCCCACAGATGAACAAGCCTCTCCTTGCCGCGCTCGCGACCCTGGCGATCAGCGGGGCGGGCATGGCACCCGCGGCCGCCGCCACCCAGACCAGCGGCGCGGCGTCCGCCCCTGCGAAGGGGACGGCCGGCGTGAGTCCCGCGCTGGCGGCCGTCGACTTCGCCGGCACCGTCGCGCTGAGCAACTGCTCCGGTTCGGTCGTCCGTCTCCCCGGCTCCGCGGACGGCGACCCGGCGCTCGTGCTCAGCAACGGCCACTGCCTGGAGACCGGCTTCCCGTCGCCCGGCCAGGTCATCGTGGGCCAGACGTCCAGCCGCACCTTCGGCCTGCTCAACTCGGCCGGCACCCAGGTCGCGACGCTCCGGGCGAACAAGGTCGCCTACTCGACCATGACCGACACGGACGTCACGATCTACCAGCTCACCAGCACCTACGCGCAGATCAAGAGCTCCTACGGCATCAACGCGCTGCCCCTGAGCGACACCCACCCCGTCGCCGGCACCGCCATCAAGGTGGTCTCCGGCTACTGGAAGCGGATCTACAGCTGCAACATCGACGGCTTCGTCTACCGCCTGAAGGAGGGGAACTGGACCTGGAAGGACTCCGTCCGCTACACCTCCGCCTGCGACACGATCGGCGGCACGTCCGCCCGTCGTCGACACCGCCACCGGCAAGGTCGTCGCCGTCAACAACACCGGCAACGAGAGCGGAGGCCGCTGCACGGTGAACAACCCGTGCGAGGTCGACGCGAGCGGCACCATCACGGTCAGGAAGGGCATCAACTACGCCGAGCAGACCTACCAGATCCCCGCCTGCTTCGGCGCCGGCAACAAACTCGACCTGACCAGGAGCGGCTGCACCCTGCCCAAGCCCTGACCGGTAAAGCACGGGGCGGGGCGGGCGGCCGGTACTAGTGCCCCGACGGGCAACGTTCGCCCCGTCGCGACGCCCGGCACGCCCTCTCGTGCCGCACCGGCCGAAAGCCCAAGTACGTCCAGTACGAGGACTTCCGGCCGGCACTCCCCCAAGCTCTTCGAGCGGGGGGACCCCCAGAGCACGCACCGGACGCCGCTCCTTCACGGGCAAACATTGCCTGCCGCGGCACTAGGTCCGGCGGACCGCCCGCCCCGCCAGTACGTCGGTGCGCCGTCCGTCCTCGATCACGAACCGGCCGTCGATCAGGACGTACGGGATCCCCGTCGGCAGCGCGCGCGGCCGCTCGAAGGTCGAGCCCGGCGCCACCGTGGCCGGGTCGAACAGGACCAGGTCGGCCCGGTACCCCTCGCGGACCACACCCCGGTCCGGCAGCCGCAGCCGGGCCGCCGGGCGCCCGGTGAGGTGCGCGACGCACTCCTCCAGCGACAGCACGCCCAACTCCCGTACGTACCGGCCGAGGTACCGCGGGAAGGTGCCGTAGGCCCGCGGGTGCGGCTTGGTGCCCCGCAGGATGCCGTCGGAGCCGCCGGTGTGGGCGCGGTGGCGCATGATCGCCCGGACGTTCTCCTCGTGGCCGACGTGCTGGAGGACCGTCGTGCCCAGCCGGTCCTCCACCAGCAACCGCCGGGCGGTGGTCCAGGGCTCCTCGCCGCGCCGGGCCGCCGCCTCCCGGACCGTCAGGCCGACGTACTTCGCGAGCGCGGGGACGGTGACCCCGGAGATCTCGATCGTCTCCCACTCCACCGGGACCCCGTGGCAGCCGTCCGAGCCGGTCACCTCCAGGTGGTGGCGGATCCGCTCCGCGGTGTCCTCGTCGGCCAGCCGCCCGAGGACCGCCTCAGGGCCGCCCTCGCCCGCCCAACTCGGCAGCAGGGCCACCAGGGTGGTGCAGCCGGGGGTGTAGGGGTAGGTGTCCAGGGTGATGTCGGCGCCGGCGGCGAGTGCCTCGTCGAGGAGGGTCAGCAGTTCGCCGGCGCGGCCCTTGTTCGGGGCGAAGTTCATGGTGGCGTGCGCCAGATGCAGCGGGCAGCCCGCCTCGCGCGCGAGCCGCACCGTCTCCGCGTACGCCTCGAGCGCTCCGGCGCCATAACTGCGGTGGTGCGGGCAGTAGTAGCCGCCGTGCGCCGCCACCACCCGGCACAGCTCGGTCAGTTCGGCGTCCCCCGCGTACATCCCCGAGGTGTAGGTGAGTCCGGCGGACATGCCGACCGCGCCCTGCTCCAGGCCCTCGGCGACCAACCGCCTCATCCGGTCCAGCTCTTCGGGTGTGGCCGCGCGGTCCTCCCAGCCGACGGCGAGCGCACGGACCGTGCCCTGCGGGACCAGGTAGGCGGCGTTGACGGCGATGCCCTCGCCGTCGAAGCCGTGGTCGAGACGGTCCAGGTACTCGCCCACCGAACGCCAGGTGAAGTCGATGTCGTCGCCGTCGCCGTTCCAGCCGCTGATCGCCCGGCGCACCTCGGCGAGGGTGCGGTCGTCGACCGGCGCGTACGACAGCCCGTCCTGCCCGACGACCTCCAGCGTGACGCCCTGCGCCGCCTTCGCGCTGTGGTCGGGGTCGCGCAGCAGGGCGAGGTCGCTGTGGGCGTGCATGTCGATGAAGCCCGGGGCCAGCACCAGGCCCTCCGCGTCCAGCTCCCGCCGTGCCCGCGGGCGCTGGCAGCCGGCCGCCGCGGCCTCCTTGACGACGGAGACGATCCTGCCGTCCTTGACGGCCACGTCGGCGCGGTAGGAGGAGGTGCCGGTGCCGTCGGCCACGTCCGCGTCCCGGATGACGAGATCGGCGTAGTCGGCGAGCTCCACGGGGTCCATGGCGGCGCCTCCCGAAGCCCCTAGAAGAACGTACGGACGTATGCGACGACGGTACCGTCCGCCTCGGCCACCGGGATGAGCGACCACTTGTCGAAGGACGTGCACGGGTGGGAGAGCCCCAGGCCGACCCAGTCGCCGACCTCCAGCTCCGCCCCGGAAGCGGTTTTCAGCCAGGCGTGCTGGTCGGACAGGCCGGTGACCTCGATCCCCGTCGCCGGGTGTTCGGCGCCGTCCCGGCGCACCACCTGGGCGAAGGGCAGATCGAGGTCGTAGGCCGCGTCCCGCTTGCCCGCGTTGGCGAAGGCCTGTTCGGGGCTGGGGCGGGAGACCACCTGCGCCCAGAGGCGGAAGGCGGGCTCCAGGGCGCCCTCCTCGGGGACGCGGTTGAAGGGCGTGATCTTGCGGTAGTGCCCGTCGTCGTGCGAGACGTACGCGCCCGAGCGCAGCAACTTCAGCACCGGCAAGGAGAGTTCGGGGATATCGGCGAACACCTCGGCCACCGTGTCGAACCAGGCGCTGCCGCCCGCGCTCACCACGATCTCCTCTGTGTGCGCGAACTTCCCGGCCTTGTCGAGATCCACGGCCAGGGCGACGAGCCGGGTCAGCCACGCCCGCACCCGCTCGGGGTCGGCCTGCGGCACCTCGCCCTCGTAACCGGCGACCCCGACGAGACGCAGGGTGCCCGTGGCCGCCACCGCGTCGGCGACCGCCGCGCACTCGGCCTCCGTGCGCACACCGGTGCGCGCGCCCTCCCCGGCTCCCAGCTCGACGACCACGTCCACCGGGCGGGCGGCACCCTCCAGCGCCGCGTCCATCAGCTCCACCCCGCGCACGGAGTCGACGTAGCAGATGAAGCGGAAGGAGGGGTCGGCGGCCAGTTCCGCGGCGATCCAGCGCAGGGCCGCCGGATCCACCAGCTCGTTGGCCAGGAAGACCCGGCTGATGCCGAACGCCAGGGCCACGCGCACCTGGTGCGGCACCGCGAGCGTGATGCCCCAGGCGCCGTGCTCCAGCTGGCGGTGGAAGAGCTGCGGGGCCATGGAGGTCTTGCCGTGCGGGGCGAAGGCGAGGCCGTGGCGGGCCGCGTAGGTCTCCATCAGCTTCAGGTTGTGCTCCAGGCGCTCGGCGGAGAGGGCGAGCACGGGCGTGGTGAAGCCGCCGGTGAAGAGGTTGCGGCGCTGGGCGGTCAGCTCGCCGACGGTCAGGCCGTCCGCGTCCGGCGGGAGGCCCTTGAAACGGTGGTCGACGCGTTCCTCGGCCAGCCGGGCGAGCGCTTCCGTGCTCATCGAGCCCCCTTCAGAATCGTTGCAATGTGTGCAACGGTCATTGCGTACAGTGCTTATCGGTGTCTAGCATCTCGCCGAAGTCGGGTCAATGTCCGCGGCCTGCCGGGTCGGTGCCGGCGCCCCGGAACCCGAAGGGAGTCACCATCGTCAACGCCGCCCACGGAACGTCCGGCGCACCCGCCGTCGTGGACGCCGTCACGCTCGGCGAGTCGATGGTCACGCTCCTTCCGTCCCGTCCCGGCCGCCCGGCCGACATGCCCTCCTTCGAGCGGGCCGCCGGCGGCACCGAGTCCGATGTGGCCTGCGCCCTCGCCGGGGCCGGGTACGCCGGCACCGCGCTCACCGTCCCCGGCGACCTCGCCACGCCTCCCGCCCGGCGCCACGCCGACCGGCCGGCCGCCCTGGGTGGGGCGGCGTGGGGAAGACTGCGACTCGGCCCCGGCCGGACGGGCACCGTGCAAGGGGCCGAGGAGGCCGAGCAGGAGGTACGTACGCCATGAGCCAGACCGTCGACCGGGCGCTGAGCATCCTGCCGCTGCTCGCCGAGGGCCCCGCCGACCTCGGGCGGGTCGCCGACCGCCTCGGTGTCCACAAGTCCACCGCGCTGCGGCTGCTGCGCACCCTCCACCAGCACGGGCTCGTCCACCGCCAGTCCGACCAGCGCTACCGGCTCGGCGCCCGGCTCTTCGCCCTCGCGCAGGAGGCGATGGAGAGCCTCGACGTGCGCGAGATCGCCCATCCCCACCTGCTGAGCCTCGGCGAGCAGTGCGGGCACACCGTGCACCTGGCCGTCCACGAGGACGACGAGGTGCTCTACATCGACAAGGTGGACAGCCGCTACCCGGTGCGCATGTACTCCCGGATCGGCAAGCCCGTCGCCATCACCGTCGCGGCCGTGGCCAAGCTGCTGCTCGCCGACCTGACCGTGGCCGAGCGGCGCGCGATCGCCCAGAGGCTCGACTACCCCATGTACACGGCCCGTTCGACACCGAACGCCGCCGCCTTCCTGAAGGAGCTGGCGACGGTGCGCGAACAGGGCTGGGCCGCCGACCTCGGCGGCCACGAGGAGTCCATCAACTGCGTCGCCGCGCCCATCCGCGGCGCGGACGGCCGGGTGGTCGCCGCGATGTCGGTCTCCGCGCCGAACGTCGTCGTCACCGCCGACGAACTCCTCGCCCTGCTCCCGCTGGTGCGCCGTACCGCGGACGCCATCAGTGACGAGTTCTCCGGCAGAAACTCAGTGAAGGACCCCGTATGAGCGACACGACGGCCAAGATCGCCCTCACCCCCGCGACCCACACCACCCCGCCCGCGAAGTTCTCCCACGGAGTGCGGAAGGGCAACATCCTCCAGGTCGCCGGCCAGGTCGGCTTCCTGCCCGCCGAGGAGGGCGTGCCCCCCACCCCGGCCGGCCCGACCCTGCGCGAGCAGACCCTCCAGACCCTCGCCAACGTCAAGGCGATCCTGGAGGAGGGCGGCGCGACCTGGGACGACGTGATGATGATCCGCGTCTACCTCACGGACGTGGCCCACTTCGCGGAGATGAACGACCTCTACAACACGTACTTCGAGGAGCAGGGCCTCACCCAGCCGCCCGCCGCCCGCACCACCGTCTACGTCGGCCTGCCCGCGGGCCTGCTGATCGAGATCGACGCGCTCGCCGTACTCGGCTGACGCGTCTTGGCCATCTTCGTATAACGAAGTCGGGGCTGGCTGTGTCCGGCACAGGTTCGTCGACCATACTGCCCGCTGTGGAGCAGCGCATAGGTTCGAGCAGCCAGCCCCTGAAGGCCGAGCCCGTGAAGGGTGCCGGGTTCGACCCGGCCCACATCCCCGGGCTCACCGCACCCGCGACGGCGGAACCGGAGGACGCCCGGCCGCGGCAGGCCGAGCAGCCGTCGGCATCCGAGCGGCCGTCGGCCGTGGAGGCGGTCGCGGACGACGCCGGACCCGCCGGGAAGGCGGAGCGGCAGGAGGAGGAGCGGCCGGAAGAACGACAGGAAGCGGCCGTCGACGGTCCCGTCTTCGAGGCCGCCGACCGCCGGGCCCGAATCGTCGCCGACCACAAGGGCGTACGCCTCTGCCTGGACGACCAGGAGTGCGAGTTCCGCTGGGACGAGATCGGCGCCGTCGAGACGGCGACCCCTCGTTTCGGCAAGCGGTTCACCATCACCGTCCACACCCCGGACCGGCGCTGGTACCCCATCGAGATCGAGGCCCCGGCCAGGGCACGCTTCGATGAATGGGAGACGCGACTGGACGCGGTCCTGGACGCGTACTTCGAGGACGGCGCGGCGGACGAGGACGGCACCAGCGACAAGGACGCGGTGGCCGAGCCGCCCACCGACGACGCCTGACCCCGACGACTCCTGTCCGGACCGAGCGGCTGCCGCCGCGCCCACTGAGGGCGCCGCGGCAGCCGCGAAGGGCTTCCGGGGCGTTACGGCAGCGCGTGCACGTGCGGGCCCACGGTGTTCGACCAGGCGTTGCCCGCCGTCGCGTCCCAGTTGGTGGACCAGGTCATGGCGCCGCGCAGGGCCGGGTAGGTCTTCGAGGGCTTGAAGGAGCCGCAGTTGGTGCCCTTGGCCAGGCAGTCCAGGGCGTTGTTCACCACCGACGGCGAGACATAGCCGCTGCCGGCGCCCCTCGTGGAGGCGGGAACGCCCAGGCCGACCTGGGACGGGGCGAGGCCGCTCTCCAGTTGGATGCAGGCGAGGGCGGTGAGGAAGTCCACCGAGCCCTGGCTGTAGACCTTGCCGTCGCAGCCCAGCATGGAACCACTGTTGTAATACTGGGTGTTGACGACCGTGAGGATGTCCTTGACGTTCAGCGCGGTCTGGAAGTAGCCGGCCGACGTGGACTGCATGTCGATGGTCTGCGGGGCCATCGTGAGGATCAGCGACGGGCCCGCCTTGCCGGACAGGGAGCGCAGGGCCTGGGTCATGTAGGTGGCGTTCAGGCCGTTCTCCAGGTCGATGTCGACGCCGTCGAAGCCGTACGTCTGCATCAGCGAGTGGACGGAGTTGGCGAAGTTGGTCGCGGAGGCCGAGTCGCTCACCGAGACGGTGCCCGTCTCACCGCCGACCGAGATGACGACCTTCTTGCCGGCGGCCTGCTTGGCCTTGATGTCCGCCTTGAACTGGTCGACCGTGTAGCCGTTCAGGCCGGCCGAGTCGAGGGTGAAGTTCACCGCGCCCCGGGTGGCCGTCGCGTCGGCGAAGGCGACGGCGATGATGTCGTACTGCGACGGCACGTCCGAGATCCTCTGGACCGTGGCGCCGTTGTTGAAGTTCTGCCAGTAGCCGGTCACCGCGTGCTTCGGGAGGCCGGTACCGCCCCCGCCTCCGCCCGAGGACGCCGTCGTGCCCGTCACGGTCGCCGACCTCGCCGACTCGCCCGCCGCGTTCGTCGCCGTTACCTGGAAGGAGTACGAGGTGGCGGCCGCGAGGCCGCTCACCGTCGCCGACGTGCCGCTCACCGCCGTCACCTTCGAGCCGTCGCGGTAGACGTTGTAGCCGGTGGCGCCCGAGACCGTGTTCCAGGACAGCGACACCGACGAGGACGTCGTGCCCGTCACTCCCAGGCCGCCCGGCGCGGACGGAACCGTCGGGGCCGGGTCACCGCCGCCGCCCCCGTCGGGGCCGAAGACGGAGACGTCGTCGGCGTAGTACGCCGCCTGCCCGTACCAGCCGTGCAGGTACACCGTCACCGAGGTCGTCGAGGAGCCGGTGGTGAAGGTGGTCGAGAGCTGCTTCCAGCTCGCCGAGTCCGGCGTCCAGGTGGAGACGTCCGTGGTGCCCGTGCCGGTCGCGCCCAGGTAGGTGTACCCGCCCTGCACCCATGCGCTCAGCGTGTACCTCGAGTTGGGCTTGACCGCGACCGTCTGGGTGCACTGGGCGTTGTCCAGCCCGGCCGGTGTGGCCTTCAGCGCTGCGGAGCCGCCGTGCACGGGGGAGGAGACGGCCGTACCGCTGCCGGCCGAGCAGGACCAGTTGCTCAGGCCCGACTCGAAGCCGGCGTTCTTGGCGTTGTTGACGTCCGCCGCCGACGCCTGGCCGGCCCCGGCGAAGGAGAGGGCGAGGGCGGCGGTGACGGCTCCCGACCACAGGCGCAGCCGTCGTGCTCTGGGTCTGGGCATGCCTGGTACGCGGTCCACTGGGGCCTCCGGTGGGGGAGAGGGGGGTGAAGGGGAGGGCAGGACAAACGGTGGCCACCGCTTGGTCGTACAAGTTGGTCCAGACCATTTGGCTTGTCAAGAGGTCCAGACCAAAGTCGCCTCAGGTTCAACGCCCCTGTCCCGTACTCCCGTTACGGCCGTGCCTCCTCCTGCCAGCGCTCCAGCAGCAGGCCCAGCGCGCACCCCGCCAGCAGCACCCCGGTCGACATCCACATCGCCGGGGACGACAGTCCCGCACGCTCCCAGTGCAGCGACACCGTCAGCAGTTGCGCCGCCGCCGGCGCCGCGCACGCCGCCACCGCGTGCCGCGCGGGGATCTCCCGCCACGGCGCCGGATGCACTCGCGCCGCGGTCCAGGTCGCCAGTACGACGCACACCAGGTTCGGCAGGTGGACCAGTGCCAGCGCCGCGCCGAACGAGCCCACGCCCCGCGGCCCGACCAGATTCCCGTACAGCAGCGTCATCTGCACGTACTCGGTGACGACGAGCACCACCACGCCCACCGCCCAGGCCCGGACCAGCGGCATCACCGGAGCCGTACCTCCGTCCCCACCACTAGTGGACCCGCACCGAGTCGACGATCCCGCGCAGGTCCGCGGAGGACAGCACGCCCCGCGCCGCGTCGATCCGGACCGCGAAGGTCCGGTCGGTCGAGTCCAGGCCCGTCAGGATCACGCCCCGGATCGGCGTGCCCTTGGGCGGGTCGCCGTCCTCGCCGGTCGAGTCGAAGGTGAAGTCGATCCGCTTGGCCCGGTCCGTGCCGGCCAGCTTCACGTCCTTCTCGCCCTCCACCTTCGCTCCCATCCGGATCCCGGCCTCGGCGGCGATGGCGGCCTGCTCGGCGGAGTCGGCCCGGGTGAAGTCCAGTTGCACGGTGATGATCGAGACCGTCCGCCCCGACTCCTCGCGTACGGCCGCCGCCGCGTTGTACTTGCTGCGCTCGGCCGCGCTCTGCTCGACGTAACCCCCGGAGCCGGCGGGATACGACACGGAGACGCCCTTCGTGCTCAGCGTGCCCCAGCCGTCCGGCACGGAGGCGGAGCCCGCGTCGCCCTTGCCGCAGCCCGTGAGGGCGGCCGCGGCAGCGATCAGGCCCGCGATCAGCAGTCGTGTCCTCATCGGCGTACCAGCCCTCCTGTCGGCGAGATCACTTGGCACAGTAGCTGTAGGGGACGTAGGACCGGCGGTCCCCGTTCGGAGCGCCGAGGAACCGGGCGTCCGTGAGGGTCTCCGCCTTCTGCTCGGTGCTGACCGACAGGCCGAGACTGAGCCCGAGGTTCAGTTCGAAGCCGTACTCGGCGGCGTTCACCTGGCCCGTGTACGTCATGCTGCTCGACGTGCCCCTGTCGAAGACCAGTTGGCCGAAGGGGTCGTCGGCGCCCGGCCGCCGGGTCGGCGCGTGGTCGTCGAACATGTACTGGAAGGGCGTCACCAGTTGCTCGTTGGTGCTGCTCAGCCACTGCTCGGCGACGGCCCGGTCCCCGTCTCCGGCGGGACCGGGGTCGAAGCTCAGGGAGGTGGTGACGACCTCGATGCCGGTGGAGCTGTCGGTGCCCTTCCCGCTCACCCCGCCACTGCGCTCGTCCTTGCCCGACTTGCCGTTGCCCCCGCCGAGCCGGGCGCCGTCCTTCTGGCCGCCCTTCTCGACGGTGCGGGTCATGTTGACGCCGACCAGCTTCCCGGTGGACTTGTCGTAGGTGACGGTGATGGTGCCGGTCTGGGTGGTGGAGGCCGAGGCGTCGCCCTTGATCGGGCCCGCCTCGTAACTCGCCTTGGTGCCGTACTCGATCGACGAGGAGTAGGTGTACGACTTGGTGTTCTTGTAGGCGTTGTCGGTCCAGGTGATCTCGGGGGAGTACTTGAAGTTGCCGCCGAGCGCGGCGCTGAGCTTCTTGTCGTCGCCGGCCGAGATCTTCAGGCCGGCCGCCGCGGAGGCCTCCAGGCCCACCTTGCCGTAGGTGATCTTCCGGTTGTCGCCCAGCGCGTTCTTCACCCGGTTCTCCGTGTCCTCCTCGTCCTTGAGGGGACCGGTGCCGAAGAGGTAGAGGATGCTGTCGCCGAGGCTCGCGTCCGCGCCGCCCGGCGACTGGCGCCGCATCTGGTACATCTGGAGCTTCTCGACGTCGTCGCGGAACCTGCGCGCCTCCTCGGGGCTCTCGAACACCCAGGTGTCGCCGTTGGTCACCTTGACCCCGGCGCCCAGCTCCACCTTGTCGGTCCCGACCTTCCCCAACTTCAGCCCGGGCTTGAAGTCCTTCTTGGCGCCGACGGAGGCCGCGTCCGTGAAGGTGAGGTAGACCAGCTCGTCCTGGTCGTCGACCTTGCCGTCGTGGTTGACGTCCGTGTGCGCCCTGATGTGCTGCTCCTGGAAGCCGTACTCCTTGCCGATCTCCCAGAACAGGATCTTCGCCTTGGAGCCCGCCTTGTCGCTGACCGTCGAGACCTGGCACAGCGCCGGCTCGAAGTCGGCGTCGGTCAGGGCCCGGTCGTCCCCCTGCGAGCTTCCGCCGCCGCAGTCCGAGCCGCCCGTGACCTTGCAGATCTCGGCGGCGATCCCGTCGTAGACGGCCTGGCCGATGCCGGTGGCGCCGATGCCGAGCACGACGGCGACGACGACCACGACCATGCCGAGGTACTCGGTGGCGGTCGCGCCCGAGTCGTCGTACCCGTACGTTCTCCGGCACGTCCGTCTGCCGCCCCCGCGAGCCATGCGGCACCCCTCCTCGCACACTGGCAAGCGCCATTCCGGTCGGCGAGCGTAGGTGCGGGCGCTTCGGGCGGCGTGGGCCCGCGGGCCCAAACCCGGGCCCACAGTCAACGAGTTGCGTCCGGCCCATGCTTTTGGGCCGGGTCGGGATGCTCGTCCTGCCCCGGTTTGAAATGACTTGTTCGAGGAGAGTTGCCGGTCAGGTACAGAATCGCTGTTCTCCGGTCACAGAGGCGTGGATACAGTGCTGAGGTAGTCACGCAGTGAAGTCAACTCGGTGTGCCGGACGACCGCCGGCGGGCCGACAGGCGTCTAACGGGGAGCTGCGCGTGTCCACTGCCATTGCTGTGACGAGTGCCGACATGGCGCTGCCCGCGCAGGACGAGCGGACCGTGCCCGCCGTCGTCCTGAAGGACCTGGACCGGCAGCCGCTGGAGCAGACGCTCGACGCCATGAGGGCCCTGATCGACCACCACGGGCACGTCGTCGTGGTGTGCTCGGAGGCCATCCCCAGCGGTGTGGAACGGCGGCTGCACACCGTCCGCTCGCTGCTGGAGAGCGACCGCATCGCCCTGTTCCGGCCCGACCTGCCGCCGCTCGGACTCGCCGTCCTCGCCCGCCAGTTGCGCCAGCTCGCCTCCTGCGACCTCAGCCCCGGCGTGCTCGCCTCGGCCGGCCGGCTGCTCACCCACTACATCCACGCCGGCGCCGTCCTGGGCTCGGTCGCCCGCCTCGACCGCGTCCCCGTCGGTCTCAAGGCGCATGCCAAGTCCTGGGTTCCGGGCAGCCAGTTCGGCGTAATCGCCCACCCGGAACCGCAGCTCGTCCGGATCGGTCCCGAAGCGGCCCTGACCGGGCCGGACTTCGGTAGCTGGATGCTGCTCGCCAAGGGCCAGCTCCAGTCCGACTGGGTCGGCTCCACCCTCGCCCCCGCCTGGAACGCGCTGGGGCTGCGGGAGGCCGACCTGCCGGCCGAGTCCGCCACCTGGTGGGGCACCGGCAAGCTGATCGAGTTCTGCACCTACCTGCCCGACCTGTCGGTGCTCTACCAACTGGTCACCTCGGTACGCCAGGGTGTGTGCCACTGGTGCGGCATCGACGTCATCGGAGACCGCTGCGTCTTCTGCTCGGCCACCCCACCCGTCCCCGAGAGCCGGACACCCACCGGATGAGTCCCTGAACCACCGGCACCACCGTCATTCGATTCCGCTCGACTTCGCCGACCGATATCCCAATGAGGTTGCACGGTTCATGAACTCCCGTCAGCGCCGCGGCGTGATACTCCTGATCCTGTCCGTCATCTGCGCCCTCGCCGCGTTCGCGGGCGTGCTCTCCGTCATCAGCGACGTCAAGTCCAAGGTCGGCCCAGAGGTCGCCGCCTACCAGCTGCGCACCGACGTGGCGCCGTACACGACGCTGAGCACGGGCCAGTTCGAGAAGGTCAAGATGCCCAAGCGGTGGCTGTCGCCGAACGCCGTCACCGACCTCGGGCAGATCCAGGGCAAGATCGCGGTCACCACACTGCGCAAGGGTTCCCTGCTCCAGAGCGACATGCTCGTGAACCAGCCCGCCCTGCAACCCGGGCAGCAGGAGGTCGCGATCATGATCGACGCGGCGACCGGCGTGGCCGGCAAGATCACACCGGGCTCCACGGTCAACGTCTACGCCACCTTCGGCGGACAGCGCCAGGGCGACCCCGCCCAGTCCAAGATCATCGTGACCAACGCCAAGGTCCTCGACGTCGGCAGGATCACCGCGCTGCAGCCGAACGCCGACAACCGGGCCCAGCAGCCCACCGACGCCGTCCCCATCACCTTCGCGCTGTCCACCATCGACGCCCAGCGCATCACCTACGCCGAGTCGTTCGCCCAGCGGGTCCGGCTCGCGCTGGTCGCTCCCGGCAGCGACACCAGCGTCCCGGCCAAGGACCGGACCTACGAACTCGCGAACGACAAGTGAGAGGCCGGCAGGCATGACCACCAGGATCCTCCCGGCCGTCGGCGACGCCGACGCGGCCCGGTCCATCACCACCCTGCTCAGCCAACTCCCCGACGCCGAGCCGGTGGCCCCGGTCGCCGACTCCACCCAGCTCATCGACACCCTGGCGCGCCTGGCCGCCGAGTCCATCGACGAGCTGCCCGAGATCGTGGTGGTGCACGAGCGGATCGGCCCGGTCCCGGCCCTGGAACTGATCCGCGAAGTGGCCCTGCGCTTTCCCGCGGTCGGCGTCATCCTCATCACCTCCGACGCCGGCCCCGGCCTGTTCTCGGCCGCGATGGACTCGGGCGCCCGGGGACTGGTGGCCCTTCCGCTGAGCTACGAGGAACTGGTCAGCCGCGTACAGGCGGTGGCCCAGTGGTCGGTGGGCGTACGGCGCCACCTGGGTCACGGCGGCGACGTGTTCACCGGGGCCGGCGGCCGGGTGGTGACGGTGAGCGGGGCCAAGGGCGGGGTGGGTGCCACCCTCACGGCGATACAACTCGCCCTCGCCGCACAGGCCTCCGGTCGCGGCACGGCCCTGGTCGACATGGACCTCCAGTCCGGTGACGTCGCCTCCTTCCTGGACGTCCAGTTCCGCCGCTCGGTCGTCGACCTCGCCTCCATCACCGACATCTCCCCGCGCGTCCTGGCCGACGCCGTCTTCCGCCACGACAGCGGGCTTGCGCTGCTGCTCGCGCCCGGCGAGGGCGAGCGCGGCGAGGAGGTCACCGACCGGGCCGCCCGCCAGATCGTCAGCGCGCTGCGCTCCCGCTACGAGATCGTCGTCCTGGACTGCGGCGCCCAGATGAGCGGGGCGAGCGCGGCGGCCGTCGAGATGGCCGACACCGCGCTGCTCCTGACCACTCCGGACGTGGTCGCGGTGCGCGCGGCCAAGCGGACCGTACGGATGTGGGACCGGCTGCAGATCCGCAAGGCAGAGGAGACGACCGTCGTCGTCAACCGCCACACCCGGGGGACGGAGATCCAGCCGCCGCTCATCCAGAAGATCACCGGCACACCGGTGGCGGGCACGGCGATCCCCGCGGGCTTCAAGGAACTCCAGGGCGCGGTGGACGCCGGCCGCATCCACGAACTGGAGAGCAAGAGCACGGTCAAACAGGCGCTGTGGGGGCTCGCCGGCGAACTGGGCATCGTCAAGGCGCCCGAGGGCGACCGCAAGGGCGGGCGGCTGCGCGGCGACCGGGGGTCGGTGAGTTTCCGGCGCCGCAGGGAGGCAGGGGGATGAACGTGCGGGCAGGCACAGGGAAGAGGCCGTCGGCCGGGCGGCTGCGCTCGGACAGCGGGCAGGTCGCCGTCGAACTGCTCGGCATGACGCCCACGATCCTCATCACGCTGGTGCTGCTGTGGCAGTGCGTGCTGCTGGGGTACACGTACACGCTTGCGGGGAATGCTGCGGACGAGGCGGTACGGGCGGGGACGGTGGCCGATCGCGGCGCCAGGGACGCCGCCTGCCAACAGGCCGGGCTCGACAAGCTGTCGGCCGCGTGGCGAAGGGGGGCTGAGGTGGGCTGTGAGACGAGCAACGGCTACGTACGGGCGCACGTCGGCCTCAAGGTGCCCGTGCTCTTCCCCGGCACGATCGACTTCCCGATCACGGTCACGGGTCACGCCGGCGCCGTCGAGGAGGCGACGAACTGACATGCCGTACGCGGGCGTACGTCGCGACCGCCGCCACGACCGGGGCCAAGTCGCCATCGAATACCTGGGGTTCATCCCGATCCTGATGCTGCTGGCCATGGCCGTCATCCAGATCGGACTGATCGCCTACACGGCCCAGCAGGCCGGCACGGCCGCCCGCGCGGGGGCGCGCGCGGCCTCGCTCCGGCAGGGAGCCGAGCAGGCCTGTGCGAACGCGGTCAGCGGCTGGCTGGCGGACGGCACCAGCTGCCCGGCCTCGTACGGCGGCAAGGAGGTCACCGTCACCGCAGGCGTCGACATCCCCTCGATCGTCCCCGGCTGGAACTTCGGCCGGGCCCACAAGACCGCCACCATGCCGCTCGACCACTGAGACCAAATGGACCGCTGAGACCGCTGGACGACTGAGACCGCTGAGACCGCTGGACCACCGACCAGGACCGGCTCGAGAGCCGACCAGGACCGACTCGACCACCGACCAGGAGCGAGGAGCACCGGACCCATGAGCCTCCGCGCACGCATCAACTCCCCGGAGGAGAAAGGCACCCGGGGCGAGGACGGCCACCTCGTCGCCTCCTACCGGGCCAAGCTCCTGGAGGAGATCGACCTCGCGGAGATGAGCTCGCTGGCCGCCGCCGAGCGCCGGGCGCGGCTGGAGCGGGTACTCGGGCACATCATCAGCCGGGAGGGCCCGGTCCTGTCGACCGTGGAGCGCTCGCAGCTGATCCGCCGGGTCGTCGACGAGGCCCTCGGCCTGGGCATCCTCGAACCCCTCCTCGAGGACGCCTCCATCACCGAGATCATGGTGAACGGACCCGACGCGATCTTCGTCGAGCGCGGCGGACGGGTCGAGCAACTGCCCATCCGCTTCGCCTCCGACGACCAGCTGATGCAGACCATCGAGCGGATCGTCTCCACGGTCAACCGCCGCGTGGACGAGTCGAACCCGATGGTCGACGCCCGCCTGCCCTCCGGCGAGCGCGTCAACGTCATCATCCCGCCGCTCTCGCTCACCGGCCCCACGCTCACCATCCGCCGCTTCCCGCGTTCCTTCACCCTCCAGGAGCTGATCGGCTTCGGCTCGCTCGACGAGCACATGCTGTACCTGCTGGCCGGCCTGGTGCAGGCGAAGTTCAACGTCATCGTCTCCGGAGCCACCGGCACCGGGAAGACGACCCTCCTCAACGCCCTGTCCGGGCTGATCCCCGACGGCGAGCGCATCATCACCATCGAGGACTCCGCCGAACTCCAGCTCCAGCAGACGCACGTGATCCGGCTGGAGTCCCGGCCGCCGAACGTGGAGGGCCGCGGCCAGGTCACCATCCGCGACCTGGTGCGCAACTCGCTGCGCATGCGCCCCGACCGCATCGTCGTCGGTGAGGTCCGCGGCGGTGAGTCGCTCGACATGCTCCAGGCGATGTCGACCGGCCACGACGGTTCGCTCGCCACCGTGCACGCCAACAGCGCCGAGGACGCGCTGATGCGCCTGCAGACCCTCGCCTCCATGTCCGACGTGGAGATCCCCTTCGTCGCCCTGCACGACCAGATCAACAGCGCCGTCGACGTGATCGTCCAGCTCACCCGCTTCGCCGACGGCGCCCGCCGCGTCACCGAGATCGCCCTGCTCGACAGCCACGGCAGCGAGCCGTACCGGCTGGCCACCGTGGCCCGCTTCGCCGCGCAGCCGATGGCGGCCGACGGCCGGATCTACGGCGCCTTCGAGTACCACCCGCTGCCACGCCGCACCGCCGACCGCCTCTACATGGCGAGCCAGCCCATCCCCCAGGCCTTCGGCGTCGCCCAGTCCGCAGACCAGCTGGCCACCCGAGAAGCCAGGTAGGCAGGTAGGAACCGTCCCCATGGATCTGAGCACCCTCGTCACCCTCACCACCGGCGTCACCCTGCTGACCTGCGTCCTGGCCGTCGCCGGCCTGCACGCCTACACCTCCGGCAAGGCCCAGCGGGCGGCCCTCGTCGACCGGCTCTCCCAGACCGGTCAGATCCCGGTCGGCCGCCGGCGCCGCTTCCCCAACCTCGACCGCCGACTGCGCCGTACGAAACTCGGCCGCAGGCTGGAGCTGAGGCTCGCCGCGACCGGCCTGGACGTCACCCCGGGCGAGTTCTTCGTCTACATGCTCGCCACCGTGGCCGCCCTCTGGCTGATCGGCCAGGCCTCCCTGGCCCCCTTCTTCGGCCTGCCGGCCGGCCTGCTCGGCATCTGGGCGGCGGTGCAGTTCCTCAACTGGCAGCGCCAGAAACGCATCGAGAGGTTCATCAACCAACTCCCCGAACTGGCCCGCATCCTGGCCAACGCCACCCAGGCGGGCCTGGCCCTGCGCACCGCGATCGGCATGGCGGCGGAGGAGCTGGAGGCCCCGGCCGGCGAGGAACTGGCCAAGGTGGCCCACCAGTTGGCCCTCGGCGCGTCGATGGACGACGCACTGGCGGAGCTCACGGACCGCCTGCCCTCGCGGGAGCTGGTCGTCCTCGTCACCACCCTGGTCCTGTCCAACCGGGCCGGCGGCCAGGTGGTGAGCGCCCTGCGCAACCTCACCGAGACCCTGGAGGAGCGCAAGGAGACCCGCCGCGAGGTCCGCACCCAGCTCTCCCAGGTCAACATGACCTCCTACGCGGTCCCGGTGCTGGGCGTCGGCGCGCTGTTCCTCATGAACGGCGTCAAGGCCGGAGCCCTGGACCGCATGACCGCCTCCCCGATCGGCCAGGGCGCGGTGATCATCGCCTTCGCGCTCTACGCCGTCGGCTTCGTCCTCATCCGCCGCATGTCCCGCATCGACGTCTAGCCGGGTTCCCGGAAGGAGGGAAGAGGGATGGCAATGCTGCTCGCACTCGTGATGGGCCTCGGCGTCTGGGGCGTCTTCGCCGGCATTCGCATGTACCGCGCCGACGCCCGGCTGCCCGACGACCTGGCGCTGGCCCTGGAGGTGGGCTCCACCCGCACCGGCGCGGTGGACTCCCTCGTCGACCGCCTCGGCATGCGCTACGCCCCCGCCGTGCTGCGGCTGATGGGCCCCAAGAGGGTGGCCAGGTACCGCCGCAAGATCGACCTGGCGGGCAACCCCGGCGGCCTCACGATCGACCGCTACGCGGCCCGGCGCGCGGTCTACGGCTTCCTGGGGGGCCTCGGCGGACTGGTGTTCCTCATGCGCGGCCAGCTCTTCATGGCCCTGCTCCTGCTCGCCTTCGGCGCCTTCTGGACCGAGGTCGGCATCTGGTCGGCCATCCGCATCCGCAAGGACGTGATCGAGCGGACGCTGCCGGACTTCCTCGACGTGCTCGCGGTCGTGGTGAGCGCGGGCCTCGGCTTCCGCCAGGCCCTGGACCGCGTCGCCGACAAGTACGAGGGCCCCTGGGCGGACGAACTGCGCATCACCCTGCGCCAGATGGACCTCGGCATGAGCCGCCGCCAGGCCTTCGCGGAGCTGCGGCGCAGGAACGACTCCGAACAGGTCGCCATGTTCGTGACGGCGTTGCAGCAGGGCGAGGAACTGGGCGCCCCGATCGTCGACACCCTCGTCTCCCTGGCCAAGGACATGCGCCGCACCGACGCGCAGAACGCCCGCCGCAAGGCCGCCCGCGCGGTCCCCAAGGCCACCATGATGATCACCACGTTCATGGTCCCGGCCACGATGATCCTCCTCGGCGCGGGCCTGATCCTCGGCTCGGGCGTGGACTTCGGCTCCCTCACGGGTACGGGCGAGTAGGGGGCGACGAGGACATGGCGACGACGGAGGAACGCACCGGGCTGCTGCGCCGCCGACCGAGGATTCCCGAGATCACCACCCCTCCGGCAGGCACGGTCCTTCCGGCCCACGTCCGCACGGGCGCGCCGGACATCCCGGTGACGTCGGTGACGCCGGCGTTGCCGCCGGGCTGGGAGCCGGCGGAGCCGTCGGGTGGACGGATCGCTGCCGACGGTGCAGGCCGCCCACCGGGGCCGCCTGCACCCGGCGGCGATGCCCGCACGAGTGGTGCAGGGGGGAACCACGTACCGGTCGAAGGCGAAGCCGAGGCCGAAGTCCCCGCCCAGCTCCCGCAGGGACCTGCCCCGGAGCCGGAAAGACTGCAGATCAGCGCGCTGCAGGCGATGTGCCGCTATGTCTTCGCCTTCCGACTCGCGATGATCGCCCTCTCCGCCCCCGTCGCCCTTCTCAACGCCGCCCCCGGCCTGGCCACCCGCCTGGTCAGCGCCGCGGTCGTCGTCACCTTCATGGGCTCGTACGTCCTGTTCCGGGACTGGGAACGCTTCGGCCCCCTGCTCCTGCGGCACCCCACTCTCCTCGCCCTGGACACCCTCTTCGGCGCCCTCCTCCTGATCGCGGCGGGTCCGGACAGCACGCTGGCCTACGTCAGCGTCTGCACCCCCCTGCTCGCCGGTCTCGTCTACGGCTGGCGCGGCGCGGGCCTGTTCGCCTCGCTCCAGTCGCTGATCCTGCTCGTCGTCTCCACCAGCTCCAAGGAACTGTCCCCGGACCTGGCCCAGGCCGCCCTCCTCCCCGGCCTGTGCGTCATCGCGGGGGCCGCCGGAGTCACCCTGCGCAACCTGCTCCTCCGCTTCGGCGAGGCCACCCAGGCCCTGACCACGGTCCAGGCCCGCCTCGCGGTCACGGAGGCGGTCGGCGCCGAACGGGCCCGCCTGGCCCGTGAGATGCACGACTCGGTGGCGAAGACCCTGCACGGCGTGGCCATGGCCGCCGACGGCCTGGCGGGCTCGACGGGCGCCGACCGCATGGACCCGGCTCTGGTGAAGCAGCAGGCGGAACTGGTGGCCCGCTCGGCCCGCCGGGCGGCCGCCGAGGCCCGCGAACTGCTGACCGACCTGCGCCGCGAGAACGACCCGGACCACGGCACCGATGTACTCGTAGAACTCGCCGCCCGCACCCGGGACTTCGCGTCCCGGACCGGTCTGTCCGCCGCCTACCGCCCGATCGGCGAGCCCGGCGTGCCGCCGGTGCCGCCGGCCGTGGCCCGCCAGCTCCTGACCATCGCCTCGGAGGCGATGGAGAACGCCCACCGCCACGCGGAGCCCACCCACGTCGAGGTGCGCGCGGGCGTCCACGGCGATCTGCTGCGCATCAGCGTGTACGACGACGGCCGCGGCCTGCCACCCGGCACCAGCCTCGAACAACTGCGCCGCGCCGGCCACTTCGGCCTGGTCGGCATGGTCGAGCGGGCGGCCTCGGTAGGTGCCCGCATCCGTATCGGCCGCGGCGCCCACCCCAAGGGAACGGAGGTCCGCCTCGAACTGCCCCTGGGCGCCCTGACGACACCGACCGTATGACCATCCGACCATCCATCCCTGCTCCACGACCCAGAGAGGAGGCCGCCGCCGTGCCGGACCAGACGACTCCCAACCCCTTCGAGGGTTTTCCACCGCCCGCACCTGCCGTGCCCCTGCGCGTCGTCGTGGCCGACGACAACCCCGTGGTCCGCGCCGGCCTGACGGCCCTGCTCTCCGGCCGCGCGGACATCACGGTGGTGGCCGAGGCCGCCGACGGCCGCGCCGCCTGGGAGGCCGCCCAGCAGCACCGTCCCGACGTCGTCCTGCTCGACGTCCGCATGCCCGGCGTGGACGGCCTCTCCGCACTGCCGTACCTGGTCCGGATCGCCCCGGTCATGATGCTGACCTACAGCAGCGAGTCGGAGATCGTCCAGGAGGCCCTGCGCCGGGGTGCGGGCGGCTACCTGGTCCACGGCGAGTTCACGGCCGACCAACTCGTCACCGCCGTACGTGACATCAAGGAGGGCAGGCCCCACTTCACTCCTACGGCGGCAGGCGCCCTCGTGGCCCGACTGCGCCGGGACCAGCCGGTGGAGGGTGCGATTGCACACGATCACACCTTCTCAACGTCCCATGAACCAGCCACTTCTGCCCAGCATCTTTCGCAGTTGCAACCGAATGTGGGACGGTCTTCGTCTGGATGGACAGGTGGCCGTCCGGCCGCCGTCGACAGGTCGAGGTTCCAACTCAGCGCGAGGGAGGCGGAGATCATGGACCTCATCGCGTCCGGCATGACCAACCAGCAGATCGCCGCCACCTGCTTCATCAGCGAGAAGACCGTCAAGAACCACATCAACCGCATCTTCGCCAAGCTGCACAGCACCAGCCGTTCCGAGGCCGCCGCCAAGTGGCTGGGCACGGCCCCGGGTTCGTCGCGAGGGCTGGGGTGAAGCGTGATGACGACGGTACGGGGGAAGCGGGGCCGGGTCTGTCTTTGGGCCCGGGATTGGGTCCGGGGACCCTCTGGCGGACGGGGTGTTCCGGCATACGTTTCCGGTGTCGCAAGCGGCACCGAGACCGAACCCGGAGGGGAACACCATGAGCGACCTGATGCTGAAGACCGCGGTCCGCGTGAACGGCTGGAAGAACACCACGGTCGAGGCGATGCAGCGCCGCGCCGGCGACAGGGGGCAGACCGCGGTCGAGTACCTGGGCATCATCGCGGTGGTGGTGGCGATCGTGCTGGCGATCACGGGCACGAACGTCGGGCAGACGATCCTGCAGAAGATTCAGCAGAAGATCAACGAAATCACTTGATGCGCCTCCGGAACGGCGACGCAGGGCAGGCCTTCCCCATCTACATCACGGTGGTGGCGGGCCTGCTCTTTCTCGCGTTCGCTTACCTTGCGGTCGGCCAGGCGGCGGCCAGTCGGAATGGCGCGCAGACGGCTGCAGACGCGGCGGCACTGGCGGTGGCGCAGGACACCCGCGACCAACTTGCGGGCCAATGGGCGAAGGATGTACTCGACCCCACTAAGTGGCAGAACGCCTTCGACGGCCTCGGTCAGGGGCTCGAGCCCTCGTGCTGGCGGGCGTATCAACTCGCCCAGCAGAACGACGCACATGTGCTCGGTTGTGGGGCCAGCGGTCTGCTGGCCTACACGGTCAGCGTCGAGACCAACAAGCCAATAGGGAAGTCGGTCGTCCCCATCACTGCGAGCAAACACTCGACGGCACATGCCAGGGCTGTGATCGAGCCGCTCTGTACCTTCAAACCCTTGGCGGCAGACGTCGGGACCGATGTGTTGCCACGCCTCACCTGCAAGGACAGGTACTGGGATCTGGACCCGAAACACCTCATCGATCTCCCAGAGCCCCAAGACCTCTTCGATGTCCATCTGGCCGACTGACAAGCGAATGACGAGAGAAGAAGGAAGCAGAGCGATGAGCATTCGGTTCACTGCGAAGGCCCGCAGGGGGATGGTCGCATTGACCGTCGTGGCCGGTTTGGCGCTTGGCGTGGCCGGCTGTGGTGGCGGTGACGACGAGGACAAGAAGCCGGATACCTCTGCGTCCGCCTCAAAGCGCGGTGGATCCCGGCCGACTGCTCAGGAGGGACAGTCCCAGACACCTATGGCCGAACTCAGGGGGCAGGACGGACTGCTCCTGCAGATCACCTCCGCTGCACGTGACACGGGGGGATTCGTCACCATCAACGGAAATCTGAAAAACGACGGGGCCAAGTCCGTTGTCGTTCCGCCTCAGATGACTGGCGATGAGACGGAGATCGTCAAGCATGGGCCCTCGCTCGGTGGCGCCACCCTCGTGGATTCCAAGGGAAAAAAGCGGTACTACGTGCTGCGTGACACGGAAGGGCGGCCACTCACGACGACCTCGCTGGGCACCCTTCAGGCGGGCCAAAGCCTTCCCGTGTTCATGCAATTCCCGTCCCCACCGTCGAACACCTCCGAAGTCACGCTGCAACTGCCCACCTTCTCCAGCGGCACTATCGAGATCTCTGGCTGAGGTGGCCCGACATGACCCACACCCGTCTCACCGTGGCCCTCACAGCCGCCGGCGTCATGGTCGCCGCGAACCTCTACGGTGCCGTGGCGGCTCGCGCCGACAGTGGCCCGAGTGTGCCCCCGGGCACCGAGCCCTCCGCCTCCGCCCCCGTGAAGGTCGACCCGAGCGACCCCGACCTCAAACTGCCCGAGGGGGCCACCCTCGCCGCAGCCAAGGTGCTGGACATCAAGTCCGTTGTCGAGGAGCAGGGCGGTGAGGAACGCCGTGAGGACACCAACACGGACGTGACGTTCGCCCTCCAGGCCGAGGTGCTCTTCGCCAAGGACAGCGCGAAGCTGAGCGACCAGGCGAAGGCCCGAATCGACACGATCGCGCAGGAGATCAAGAAGCAGAAGGCGAGCCAGGTCCGTGTCTTCGGCTTCACGGACAACCTCGGCACCCACGCGCACGGCGTGGTCCTGTCCAAGCAGCGTGCCAACGCCGTCCAGGACGTCCTCTCCCAGGAGCTGAACGACCCGAACGTCACCTTCGACGTGCGCGGTTACGCCGAGCAGTACCCCATCGCGGACAACTCCACGGAGGACGGCCGCAAGAAGAACCGCCGAGTGGAGGTCACGTTCCCCCGCAACCAGAACTGACGGCGTGCGCCGCCAGTCGGAGCGGGCCGCGATGCCCAAGCGCTGATTGGGTGTCCGTTTGGGTCTCCGGGCCCATGCTGGGCAGGCGGTCGTTCCCTAACCTCGGGCGGAGTTGTGCGCCAACCGGGGGGAGGGCACATGCCACGGTCGTTGTCGGCGGCGTTGGTGCTCGTGCACGCACTGTTCGTCGCCACCGTGCTCGGCGGGATCGGTCTGCTGCTGACGGCCGGGTCGTACGGCGCCCTCGACGGCGGTGTCATCGCCCTCGTCGCGTACGCCGCCGCGCCCGGGGTGCTCGGCTGGTGGCTCGCCAGGCGGAGCTGGGAGGGCGGGGGCCGGGTCCGGTGGGCGCTGATCGGCGTGCAGGTGTGGCTGATCCTCGGGGGGCTCGCCAACCTCACCGGAGGTTCGGCCCGCGGCGGCATCCAGCTCTTCCTGCCCATCCTCATCCTCTACTTCCTGCTTCAGTCCGAGACCCGGCAGTGGTACGAACTCCCGTTGCCGGCGCGGGCCGAGCGCCGTCCCTTCTCGTTCGCCCGGATGATCCGGTGGCGGCGGGGGGACGAAGGGCAGACCGCGGTCGAGTACGTGGGCCTGGTCGCGATCGTGGCCGCCATCGTGCTGGCGCTGGTGTTCAGCGGTCTCGGCACGCAGATATTCGTGAGCATCGAGGCCCAGGTCTGCAAGGTCGTCGGGACGGGCTGCGAGGCCCCGGCGGGCAACGGCACCGACACCCACGCCTCCGGCGACACCAGCGGCAGCACGACCGGTGGCGGTGCCGGCACCGGGGGCGACACCAGCGGCGGCGGCACAACTGGTGGTGGTACCGCGACAGGCGGCGACACCAGCGGCGGAGGCACGACCGATGGCGGCACCACCACTGACGCCGGTGACCAGACCACCGGCGGCGACCAGACCACCGGCGGTGACCAAACCACCGAAGACACCCCGCCCACCGAAGACACCCGTACCACCGAATCCGACAAGACCGACAACACCAGCAGCCCCGACGAGAAGAAGGACGACGGCTGTTTCTCCGGTTTCGGTGCCTTCTTCGGGTGTGCCGGGGATCAGCTCAAGCAGGTCGGTGAGGGGATCCTCGTCGACGGTGTCTGGGGGGACGTCACCGGGATCTGGGACATGGTCACGAACCCGGGGGACACCCTCAGCGGGATCGCCGACTACGGCAAGCAGCTCGGGCAGGACTGGCTGGAGGACTCCAAGGACGCCGGGAAGAAGTGGTCGGACGGCGACTACTTCGGAGCCATCTGGGACTGGGGCGGGGCCTCGCTGAACACCGGCGGGACGGTCCTGTGGGACATGTTCATCGGCGACGACGTGGCCGAGGACTGGAACAACGGCGAGAAGACCCGCGCCGTCTCCCACGTCGTCTGGAACATCGGCTCCCTCTTCATCCCCGGCTACGACGTCGCCAAGGTCGCCGAGAAGGTGGGCGACCTCGGCAAACTCGGGAAGCTCGGCAAGCTGGGCAAGTTCGCGGAGCAGGCCGGCGAAGCGGCGGAGGAAGCCAAGAAGGCGGCCAAGGCGGGTGACGTCGAGGGCGCCGAGCGGGCCGCGAAGAAGGCGGACGAGGCGGCCGACGAGGCCGAGCGGAAGGCACGCGAGTCCGGCTGCACGATCGCCGCGCCCGACCGTCGGATCCCCTACGAGGGCGGCGGCGGTCTCGGAGGAGGCGCCGGCACCGGAACCACTGTCCTCGCCGCGGGCGGTCCCCGTCACGTGATCCTCGCCGAGGGCCACTGCGACGAGGAGGCGAAGAAGGAGGCCGCCGAGGCCCGCAAGCAGGCGGACGAGGCGGACGAGGCCGCCGAGGACGCGCGGCGGGAGAGCGGCAGTCCGGCCAACGAGTGGCAGGCGGGGGACGACGTACCCGGCCCGGCGCGCGGGAAGACGCTCAAGTTCCCCAACAAGCGTCACACGATCAGCGGAGCGTCGGGCGGTCAGGTCAAGGAGCGCAACACGGTGATCCTCAGGGGCAACGAGGACCTCGTACGCTCGGACATCGAGGGCATCGCCAAGGGCCGGGCGAACCTGTCGCCGGACGGGAACACCTACGAGATCAACGGCCGCAGGTACGAGGTGGAGGCCAACGGGACGGTCTTCCCCAAGTCCGGTCCGGGACTGGCCGAGCTGGACCGCATCGAGTACGCCGCGCTGAAGGAGATCGCGCGGAACAAGGGCGACCTGAGCAAGTCGCAGCAATTGCAGCGCGACCCCAAGTTCGTCAACAATCCCGCGAAGGTGCAGAAGGCCAAGGAGATCTACGACGGGACGTACAAGTGATCGCGAACCTCTTCACCGTCGCGGCGCCGGCGCCGGCCCGTCTTCGAGTGGCCCTGGCCGACCTGCTGGCGGTCCCGGAGGACGCGGTGGACGTGGCCGACGCGGACGGCGACCAGGAAGGGCGGCACTGGGAGGCTCCCGTGCTGTGCACCTACCGCCGGCTGCCGCCGGGTGACCTCGCCCTCGAACTGGACCTCACGGTGGAGGACGGCACCGCCGGACGCCTCACGGAGGGAGGGCTCGCGCAGGGCCTCGCGGCGAGGGCGGGCACTTCCGTGCTCCATCCTGCGGAGGTCGAACTGCCGAGTGCCTACTGGGTGGCGACGCCTGACGGTCGTTCGGTCAGGTGCCGCCTGGAGGCGCTGGACGCCGAGGACGACACGGCGTACCGCGTCGAGGCGGTGGAGGCGCCGGTGGCGGATCTGCCGGACGCGGCGGTGGAGACGCTCCCGGAGATCCTGGACCGGGAGCCCGTCGACACGCCCCTGTCCGACGCCGTCCTCGCCGGGCGGCCCACGGGCCCGGTGGCGAGCGTCGAGGGACACCTGCACTACGGCCTGCGGGTGTGGGAGAGGCTGTGCCGCAGACTGGAATCCGGCTGGCGGCCTTCGGGCCGCTACCGGGAGGACCTGTTCCGGCGTGACCTGGAGGCCCGGGACGACCTCGCGGACGTCGTCGGACAGGTCGACGAGCCCGGCGCCGACGCACTGCGCTCCGCCGTGGCCCGACTCGACCTGATCTTCCGTGAGCACACCGAGGAAACACAGGAAACACAGGTCGCTCACCGCGCGACGGACGAGACGGTGGACGGGAAGGCGGACCGCTGGTGGTGGCGCCGCCGTCCCCGGAACGTTCCGTGGTGACGCCCCCGCCGGGCCTCGGCCCCTACTCGGTCTCCTCCACCGTCTCCTCCACCGTCACCAGCACCCCCGCCCGCAGCCCCCACCCCGCCATCGCCCCGGCCTCCGCCTCCAGTACGTGGCGGGAGCGCGGGCGGGGCAGGCCCAGGCGGTTCGGCCTCATGGTGACGACGGTGAGGACGCGCAGGTCGCGGTCGAGGTAGGCGACGTCGATCGGGATGCGCATGCGGAAGGTGTGCACGCTGTTGGCGGGGGAGAGCAGGATCGCGCCGTCGACCGCGTCACGGCCCAGCAGGCCCTTGGTGCGGGCCCGGTAGGAGGCCGCCAGCTCCAGCGGGACCGTCACCGGTGCCGAACCGTGCACGATCAGCCTGCCCCGCCCGTCACGCCGGCGTCGTCCCATGCCGAGCCGCCCTCCCACCGAATCGTGTGCCCTGCCGACCGACCGTATCGGCGGGACGGTGGGTCCCGCATGGGTCCACGGGCCCATGCCCCGCGCGCACGCCGCGGCTAGGGTCCCCGGCGTGCGCGTACTTGTGACCGTCGTGGCCGCGCTGTGGGGTGCGGAGGCCGGGCTGCTGCTGCCCCGGGCCGCCCACCGGTTCTCGGTCGGCGCCGGGGAGGCGTGGAGCGCCCGGTGCCCGGGCGGGCATCCGATCACCGGCGCCTTCGGGGGCTGGGTGGGCCGGGCCCGCTGCACGGGCGCGGTGGCCGGATGCGGACCGTACGGGCCGCGCGCCCGGGCCGTGGCCGTCGTGACCGCGCTCGTCTGTGCCGCGCTCGCCGCTGCCACCGGGCCCCGTCCCGAGCTGGCGGTCTGGCTGCTCGCCGCGCCGGTCGGCGTGCTGCTGGCGCTCGTCGACCACCGCGTGCACCGGCTCCCGGACGTGCTGACGCTGCCGCTGGCCGCCGCGACCGTCACCCTGCTCGGTGCCGCGGCCGCGCTGCCCGGCGCCGCCGGCTCCTGGCCCACCGCCCTGCTCGGCGGACTCGCCCTCGGCGCCGCGTACTTCGCGCTGTTCCTCGTCAACCCGGCCGGCATGGGCTTCGGTGACGTCAAACTCGCCCTGGCGGTCGGCGCGGCCCTCGGCTGGTACGGCTGGCCGGTTCTCGTCGTCGGCGCCTTCGCCGGACTGCTCTACGGCGCCGGCTACGGACTGGGTCTGGTGGTGCTGCGTCGGGGGGGGCCGCAAGTCGGCCATCGCACTGGGGCCGTTCATGCTCGGCGGGGCTCTGACCGGGCTGCTGCTGGGGGCGTTCGCGGTGGCGTGAGGGGCGGGGCGGGCGGAGAGGACGTCCGAGGAGGTGCGCGCCCGTATATAGGAGGCGGCGGGGGACGGGTTTCGGGGACGATCACCTGTATGGCAGACCGTCAGCACCGCCCCGCCCGCTCTTTCGAGGACCTCGTCGCCGAGGGGGCCGCCGTTCCCACCGAGGGCTGGGACTTCTCGTGGTTCGCGGGCCGGGCCACCGAAGAGCGGCCCTCCTGGGGGTACGCCGTCTCGATGGCCGCCCGGCTGGCCGGGGCTCGCGCCGTGCTCGACGTGCAGACCGGCGGCGGGGAGGTCCTCGACTTCGCGCTCGGCCGGGCCGGGGCCGCGCCCGCGCTGCTCGCCGCCACCGAGGGCTGGCCGCCGAACGTGGCCGGGGCCACCGCACTGCTCCGCCCGCGTGGCGTCGTGGTCGTCGACTCCCCGGAGGACGCGTCGCTGCCGTTCGCCGACGGCGCCTTCGACCTCGTCGTCAGCCGGCACCCCGTACGCCCGCACTGGGCGGAGATCGCCCGCGTCCTGGAACCCGGCGGGACGTACTTCGCACAGCACGTCGGTCCCGGCAGCGTCTTCGAGCTCGTCGAGTACTTCCTCGGGCCCCAGCCGGAGGAGTCGCGCGCCGCCCGCCACCCCGACCGCGAGAGCGCGGACGCGCGGGCGGCCGGTCTGGAGGTCGTCGACCTGCGCGCGGAACGCCTGCGCATGGAGTTCCACGACATCGCCGCCGTCGTGCACTTCCTGCGCAAGGTGATCTGGATGGTCCCCGGGTTCACCGTCGAGGCGTACGAGCCCCGGCTGCGGGCGCTGCACGAACGGATCGAGGCGCGGGGCCCGTTCGTGGCGTACAGCACCCGCCACCTCTTCGAGGCCCGCAGACCGAGGTGAAACGTCCGCGATGGGGCGCCCGTTCCCACATCGTTACCGCCCGCCCCTCGCGTCACCCATTTCGCCGCACGTAAAGTTCAGACCAAGGGAATTCGCGTGAGCAAAGCCACGCGGTCGGCACCGCGTGGTGGAGGGGGCTGCGCGGTGCCACGGTCCCTGATGGCGGTATCCGCCCGGCCCGGAGGTCGATGCGGGGCGGGTGCCGGTGCGAGCGGGTGCCGTCGGCGTCAAGCGGGCGTTCGCGGCCGGGTCGCCCAGGGGAGGGATCCGGGGGCAACACGCCGTGCGCCCCCAAAGGGCCGAGCCTCTTCGCTTCTCGTCGGATCCCGCCCGTTTCGCCGCTGATTCCGTCGTGATTCGGCCATGATCAAGCGCGGATTGATGGATTCCGGCGCTCCGGTGCGATATCCATGCGTCGTCGCGCGACTTCGGAGAGTGATTTTGTCGCGTCTGGGCACACACCAGCCCTTACGAAGGGTTATGGTGGAAACCCCCCCTCGGGCCGGTCCGTCTCCCCCCCCCACGGACCGGCCCGTTTTCTTTGGGAGTCGCGAGGCCCGCGTCTGATACACCAGGGCGCGCACAGTGCCCTGTTGAGGGACGCTGGAAATGCCGGGGGTAGGCTTCGCCCCCGGGGACCGCCATACGGACCAGGCCGCCGCACGGACAGGGAACGCCCCCGGCCGCGCCTGTCCGATCCATTACGGAGGGGCTGACGAACACGTGAACCTGCGCGACAAGCTGCGCGGCCTGCTGGTCAGGCTGTACGCACGCCGGGTGGAGGGCCACCTGGACCCCGCTCAGGTGCCCAAGCACATCGGCGTCATCATGGACGGCAACCGGCGCTGGGCGAAGGCCGCCGGTTCCACCACCGCCCAGGGCCACCGGGCCGGCGCGGACAAGATCGAGGAGTTCCTCGGCTGGTGCACCGAGGCGGACGTCGAGGTCGTCACGCTCTGGCTGCTCTCCACGGACAACTTCGACCGGCCCCAGGAAGAGCTCGTCCCGCTCCTCGGCATCATCGAGGACGTCGTGCGCACCCTGGCCGCCGACGGCCGTTGGCGTGTCCACCACGTCGGCACCATGGACCTGCTGCCGCCGGTCATGCAGGCCACCCTCAAGGAGGCCGAGGAGGCCACCGCCCACGTCGACGGAATAGTCGTCAACGTCGCCATCGGCTACGGCGGCCGGCAGGAGATCGCCGACGCCGTGCGCTCCATGCTCCTCGACGCCCACGACCGGGGCACCTCCATGGAGGACCTCGCCGAGTCCGTCGACGTCGAGATGATCGGCCGCCACCTGTACACCAAGGCCCAGCCCGACCCGGACCTGGTCATCCGCACCAGCGGGGAGCAGCGGCTGTCCGGATTCATGCTCTGGCAGACGGCGCACTCCGAGTACTACTTCTGCGAGGTCTTCTGGCCGGCCTTCCGCAAGGTCGACTTCCTGCGCGCGCTGCGCGACTACGCGGCCCGCCACCGCCGCTACGGCGGCTGAGTACATACCCCTTCCGCCACCCGGGTGCCACCTCTTCACGAGGGGTTCATTCGTGCGTCGTTCTACGTATTTGCATGGCGGCGCATCTTCGAGGGCATAAGGCAAACAGGTCGACACCCGAACCACGGGCGTCGGATCTCAGCGGACGGCTCGGGGCCGTCCGCCCGGGAGGCCCTTTGTACGAGCCCGACCGTGCGGTCACGACACGGACGAAGACGTGGAGGGCCGGTTTTCGGCCCGCCGTGCGCGGGGGCCGTCGACCGGTCGGCTTGCTCCCGCCCGCCCGGCCCGGCCTCCATCTCGTCGCTCCCCGACCTCATCCGAGGGGGTACGTCCTTCCGTGGTGACCAGCACAAAGCGCCACAAGCCAGACCGGCGCACCTATGTTCTCGACACCAGCGTCCTGCTGGCGGACCCGAACGCCCTGACCCGCTTCGACGAGCACGAGGTCGTGCTCCCGATCGTCGTGGTCACGGAACTGGAGGCCAAGCGGCACCATCCCGAACTCGGCTACTTCGCCCGGCAGGCCCTGCGCCTGCTGGACGACTACCGGGTCCGGCACGGCCGCCTCGACGCCCCCATCCCGATCGGGGACCTCGGCGGAACGGTCCGGGTCGAGCTCAACCACTCGGACCCCAGCGTGCTGCCCACCGGCTACCGCCTGGGGGACAACGACTCCCGCATCCTCGCGGTCGCCCGCAACCTGCAGGCGGAAGGGTACGACGTCACCGTCGTCTCGAAGGACCTGCCGCTGCGCATCAAGGCGTCCTCCGTCGGCCTGCTGGCCGAGGAGTACCGCGCGGAACTCGCCATCACCGACTCCTCCGGCTGGACCGGGATGTCCGAACTCACCCTGCCGGGTGAACAGGTGGACATCCTCTTCGAGGAGGGTCACCTCCACGTCCCGGAGGCGGCCGACCTGCCCGTGCACACCGGTCTGACGATCCAGTCCGAGCGGGGCAAGGCACTGGGCCGCGTCACACCCGAGGGCGGCGTCCGCCTGGTGCGCGGCGACCGGGAGGCGTTCGGCATCAAGGGGCGCAGCGCGGAACAGCGGATCGCGCTGGACCTGCTGCTCGATCCGGACGTCGGGATCGTGTCGATGGGCGGCCGGGCCGGCACCGGCAAGTCGGCGCTGGCCCTGTGCGCGGGTCTGGAGGCGGTCCTGGAGCGCCGTCAGCACCAGAAGGTGATGGTCTTCCGTCCGCTGTACGCCGTCGGCGGCCAGGAGCTCGGCTATCTGCCGGGCACCGAGGCGGAGAAGATGAACCCGTGGGCGCAGGCGGTCTTCGACACTCTGTCGGCGGTCACGTCCCGGGAGGTCATCGAGGAGGTCACCGCGCGCGGGATGCTGGAGGTCCTGCCGCTCACCCACATCCGCGGCCGGTCGCTGCACGACGCGTTCGTGATCGTGGACGAGGCCCAGTCGCTGGAGCGGAACGTCCTGCTGACCGTTCTGTCCAGGATCGGGGCCAACTCGCGGGTGGTTCTGACCCATGACGTGGCGCAGCGGGACAATCTGCGGGTCGGTCGCTACGACGGTGTCGTCGCCGTCGTGGAGAAGCTGAAGGGTCACTCGCTCTTCGCGCACGTGACACTGACCCGGTCCGAGAGGTCCCAGATCGCGGCACTTGTGACCGAAATGCTGGAGGACGGGCACATCTGATCGAATTCGCACACCTGGATGCGGTGGTGCGGGAGTTGGCGCCGTCCGGCAAAGGCCTGAGCCTAGCCGGGCGGCGTCCGCGCGTGCGGGCATTTGGGGAATTCCCTTGGGCCGAATGGGGTGTGAGCTTTCACACGCAACTCAGAATTGCCTTGCGGCGTCGGATTACGGCAGAGTCTCACTCCTGTCAGGCCCCGCATACGACACAGCTGTACCCCCTGGGGGGCACCTCCCAGGCGTTGAGCCCTGGGGCAGGTACAGCAACACTTGAGCAGCACGCTTCAACTCCATAGCGTCGTCGTATGCCGCCCGAGCACCACGCGGCGCTCCCCTCGGGGGAGTTGCCCACCGGGCCCGCGCCTCCCGTGACCCCGCAGTTGGGAGGCCAGTGCCAGGGGCACGATTGCGTCCGCCAGGGTCACCGAAGCGGGCGATGCTGGAAGGAAACCGTGTGAGCCGGATCTCGGTCCGGGGATTCGCAGTGGCCTCCGCCACCGCGGTCACCGCTGTCGGAAGCGTCGTCGGCGTTGCCTCGGGCAGCACCGCGCAGAACAACGACGCCGAGGCGATGGCAGCCGACGCGACGCTTCTCGCAGACATCCCCATGGGTCAGCAGGCCCAGGTGCAGACCGCCTCCCTGGCACAGCAGGCCGACGCACAGGCCATCGCCGCGGACGCGAGCGCCAAGAAGGAGGCCGAGCAGGCCGCCCGCAAGGCCGCCGCCCAGACGGCGATCGCCAAGAAGGCGGAGGCCGAGACCAAGAAGGCGGAGGCCGAGAAGGCCGCCAAGGAAGCCAAGGAGCGTGCCGAGCTCCAGGCGGCGGCCAGCCGTTCCGCGAGCCGTGACGCCTCCAGCTTCCCGGTGCAGAGCTCGTACAGCATCTCGCAGATCCAGGCGATGGCGCGCTCGATGGTGCCCGCGGGCCAGTTCCAGTGCTTCAGCAACATCGTGAACCACGAGTCCAGCTGGAACTACCGGGCGGTCAACCCCTCCTCCGGCGCGTACGGCCTGTTCCAGGCGCTGCCCGGCTCCAAGATGTCCTCCGTGGGCGCCGACTGGCAGACCAACCCGGCCACCCAGATCAAGTGGGGCCTGAACTACATGGACAGCCGCTACGGCAGCCCCTGCGACGCGTGGAACTTCTGGCAGGCCAACCACTGGTACTGAGCCGGATCACCGCCGAACTCAACCTCCGCACAGCCCCTCCCCGTCTTAGGGGGAGGGGCTGTTGCCCTGTACGGTCGGACCGGACGACTCCAGGGGGGAGTGGTGGGGAGAGACGGGGGAAGAGGACGGATCATGTCGCGAGTGCCAGGGTGGCTCGGCCGGCTCGGCGCCGGACTCACCGAAATGGGTGAGCGGTTGGACGAGCGCCGAGCCGAAGTGGAGAAGGACCACACCGACCCCGCCGGGCCGGAGCCGGACGTGGATCCCGAGCCCCTGCCGGACCCGATCGCCAACCACGCCCGGCCCGATCCCGCCCAGGCCGTGCCGTGGGGCGTACGGGTGGCGGCGGAGGCAGGCTGGCGAGTGCTGGTGCTCGCGGGCACCGTCTGGGTGCTGATGCGCGCCATCAGCGCCATCCAGCTGGTGGTGCTCGCGTTCGTCGCCGCGCTGCTCATCACGGCGCTGCTCCAGCCGACGGTGGCGTGGCTGAGGCGGTACGGGCTGCCGCGCGGGCCGGCCACCGCGCTCACCGCGATTCTCGGCTTCGTCATCATGGGGCTGATCGGGTGGTTCGTGACCTGGCAGGTCATGGAGAACATCGACACGCTCTCCACCCAGATCCAGGACGGCATCGACCAGCTGCGCAAGTGGCTGCTGAACAGCCCCTTCCATGTGACCGACAAGCAGATCAACCAGATAGCGAAGAACCTGCGGGACGCGGTCGGCGCCAATACCGACCAGATCACCTCGGCCGGCCTGCAGGGCGTGACGGTGGTCGTGGAGGCGCTGACCGGGATTCTGCTGACGGTCTTCTCCACGCTGTTCCTGCTCTACGACGGCCGGCGCATCTGGGAGTGGACGCTGAAGCTGGTGCCGGCGGCGGCGCGTCCGGGCGTGGCCGGTGCCGGTCCGCGGGCCTGGCGCACGCTGACCGCGTACGTGCGCGGCACGGTGATCGTGGCGCTGATCGACGCGATCTTCATCGGGCTGGGGATCTACTTCCTCAATGTGCCGATGGCGGTGCCGCTGGCCGTCTTCATCTTCCTGTTCGCCTTCATCCCGCTGGTGGGCGCGGTGGTGTCGGGCGCGCTGGCGGTGGTCGTGGCGCTGGTCACCCAGGGAGTCTTCACCGCGGTGATGGTGCTGGTGGTGGTGCTGGCGGTGCAGCAGCTCGAGGGGCACGTGCTGCAACCGTTCATCCTCGGCCGGGCGGTGCGGGTGCACCCGCTGGCGGTGGTCCTGTCGGTCGCCGCGGGCGGGCTGATCGCGGGGATCGGCGGCGCGGTGGTGGCGGTACCACTGGTGGCGGTGACGAACTCGGCGGTGGGATATCTGCGGGCCTATGCGCGCGAGCAGGAGCGGCGTCAGGCACGGATGCCCGAGCCGGCTCCGGCGGAGCCGGCCACCGCGCCGTCCGGCTCGGGGAGTTCCGAACCGAGCTGAAACCGCCGAACCCCGTCCACCCTCGAGGGTGGACGGGGTTCGGTCATGCGGTGCGCGTTACTCCGCGAGGGCCGCTTCCGCGTCGAGGGTCGTCGCGACGGCCTGGACCACCGCGGCGATCTTGAAGGCCTCCTGGACGACCTCGCGCTCCACGCCGGCCTTGCGCAGGACCTGCTCGTGGGAGTCGAGGCACATGCCGCAGCCGTTGATGGCGGAGACGGCGAAGGACCACAGCTCGAAGTCGACCTTGTCGACGCCGGGGTTGCCGATGACGTTCATCCGCAGGCCGGCCCGCAGGGTGCCGTACTCCTGGTCGGACAGGAGGTGGCGGGTGCGGTAGAAGACGTTGTTCATCGCCATGACTGCCGCCGCGGCCTTCGCCGCGGTGTACGCCTCCGGCGACAGGTTCGCCTTCGCCTCCGGCTCCAGCTCACGCAGGACGATCGGCGAGCGCGAGGCGATCGCCGTGGCCAGCACCGTGCCCCACAGCTGCTGCGCGGGCAGGTCGCTGTTGCCGATGACCGAGCCCAGGTTGAGCTTCAGGTCCTTGGCGTAGTCCGGGACGGCGGACTTCAGGGAGTCCAGGGACATGGGGTCACTCACCCGCCAGCAGGGCGACCGGGTCGAGGGTCTCGTCGCCCTTGGTCCAGTTGCAGGGGCACAGCTCGTCCGTCTGGAGGGCGTCCAGAACCCGCAGGACCTCCTTGGGGTTACGGCCGACCGAGCCCGCCGTCACCATGGAGAACTGGATCTCGTTGTTCTGGTCCACGATGAAGACCGCGCGCTTGGCGAAGCCGTCCTCGCCTTCGATGCCGAGGTCGCGCATCAGCTCGTGCTTGGAGTCCGCCATCATCGGGAACGGCAGGTCACGCAGGTCGTCGTGGTCCTTGCGCCAGGCGTGGTGGACGAACTCCGAGTCGCCGGAGAAGCCGAGGACCTGGGCGTCGCGGTCGGCGAACTCGTCGTTCAGCTTGCCGAAGGCGGCGATCTCGGTCGGGCACACGAAGGTGAAGTCCTTGGGCCAGGCGAAGATGACCTTCCACTTGCCCTCGTAGGTCTTGTGGTCGATCGTCTCGAACTCCTTGCCCTTCTCCAGCGAGACGCATGCGGTCAGTTCGAACGCGGGGAACTTGTCACCGACAGTGAGCACGTGCTCTCCTTGCAGCGAGGAAACACCGATCGTGATGGTGATTCCCATGGGTTGGACGATGCTGATGTTGGCACACGGTGCATTGATTACAGAAATAGCTACACTCGGTCGGGTTGATCGGAGGTAGTTATCAGTGACCGTCGGTAATCCCGGAAAGCGCAGGCAGCCTAGCCTGTCCCAGTTGCGCGCCTTCGCCGCCGTCGCGGAACATCTGCACTTCCGGGACGCCGCCGCGGCGATCGGCGTGAGCCAGCCGGCCCTCTCCGGAGCCGTCTCCTCGCTGGAGGAGGCACTCGGTGTCACGCTGCTGGAGCGTACGACGCGCAAGGTGCTGCTCTCGCCCGCCGGTGAGCGGCTCGCCGTCCGGGCCAAGGCCGTGCTCGGGGAGGTCGGCGCCCTGCTGGAGGAGGCCGAGGCCGTCCGGGCGCCTTTCACCGGCGTACTGCGGCTCGGCGTCATCCCCACCGTCGCGCCCTATCTGCTGCCCACCGTGCTGCGGCTCGTCCACGACCGCTACCCCGACCTCGACCTCCAGGTCCACGAGGAGCAGACCGCCAACCTGCTGGACGGGCTCGCCGGCGGGCGGCTCGACCTGCTGCTCCTCGCCGTCCCCCTCGGCGTGCCCGGCGTCGTCGAACTCCCCTTGTTCGACGAGGACTTCGTCCTGGTGACCCCGCTCGACCACCGGCTCGGCGGCCGGGAGGGCATCCCGCGCGAGGCCCTGAAGGAACTCAATCTGCTGCTGCTCGACGAGGGGCACTGCCTGCGCGACCAGGCGCTCGACATCTGCCGCGAGGCCGGGCGCGAGAACGCTCCGGTGACGACGACCGCCGCGGGGCTCTCCACCCTCGTCCAGCTCGTCGCCGGCGGCCTCGGCTGCACCCTGCTGCCCCGCACCGCCCTCAGGGTCGAGACCTCCCGCAACAACCAGCTCCTCACCGGCTACTTCGCCGACCCCGCCCCCTCACGCCGTATCGCCCTTGCCATGCGCACCGGCGCGGCCCGCGCCGCCGAGTACCGGGAACTTGCCGCCGCCCTGCACGCGGACCTGCGGCCCCTGCCGGTGCGGGTGCTGGACGGCGGCCGGGGCTGAGCCCCCGCGTGCGGGGTCCCAGTCCCAAGTGATCAGTCCCGGGTGATCACTCCGTGCGCAGACCTTCGGGGCGCATCAGGCGCAGCAGCGGCGGAAGGCTGAGCAGGGTGACCGCGAGGACGACTCCCGCGCCCATGCCGGTCATCGCCAGCACGCTCGGCCAGTGCACGGCCACCGTCGTGTTCGTCATCTTCAGCAGCACCGCTCCCAGCGTCATCCCCACCGCCGCGGCCAGCAGCAGGCCGAGCATGATCGGGATCGCCGTCTGCCACAGCACCGACAGGCTCAGCGTGCGCCGCCGGGTGCCGAAGGCGACCAGCGCCGACAGCAGCTTCTTCCGCTCGCGCAACTGCTCCAGCTGCGACACCAGCAGGCTCGCCCCGATCAGCAGCAGCACACAGGTCGCGCCGACGAACAGGCCGGTGCGGATGGAGGCGAACTTCTTCGACTCCTCGGTGGCGACCCACACGTGCGCGCCCGTCATCGGGTCGATCGCCGCCGCCGTGTTGCGCACGTACTCGTGCACGTTCGGGACCGACTGGTCGATCGACAGGTAGATCTGTCCCCAGACCGTCGTGGCCGTCCCCGGGGGCGCGGCGGCCGGTGTCACCAGCAGACCGCCGCGCCTTTCTCCCATGGGGTCCTCGACCGAGCGGGCGGGCTTCAGGGTGACCGGGACGGTCCACGGAACATCGGCCTGCTCCACGCCCGAGGACATGTCGAAGTACAGCTCGCGGCCGGGCTTGGCCAGCTTCACGGTGTCGGCATCGAACTGGCTGCCGCTGAGGGCGAAGACGTCCCCGTCGCGGCAGGAGGACATGCGCGCCACCTCGCGCAGGGAGGCGCAGTCGCCGATCGTCACCGTGGCCGAGACACGAGATTCCTCCTCGCTCTTCGAGGACTTGTCACCGACCGATGCCTGGGACAGCACCGTGGCCTTCCGTACGCCCTTCGTGGCCGAGAACTTCTCGGCGGCCCCGGTGAGCGAGATGCCCCGCGGCGCGCTCACCTCCATCTGGGCCCGGTGGAGGTTCTTTCCGGAGTCCTTGGTGTAGTCGCCCTGCACCCCGGCGAAGAGCATCTGGAGCGCGATCGCCCCGGCCACCGCGACCGCGATGCCACTGACCAGCCGTGCCGCCGTACCGCTGCTCAACTGGAGCCGCCGTACCGCCAGTTGCCAGGCCACTCCGCCGCCGCCGAGCCGGGCGACGACCGTCTCCACGGTCCACGGCAGCAGCGCGGTCACCCCGATCAGCAGCAGGGTCACGCCGCCGATCACCAGGTACTGGTTGAAGTCCCCGTTGCCGCGGCCCTGGCCGAACATCGGGTAGAGCATCCCCAGCCCCACGACGGGAAGCAGCAGCCGCCACCACAGCCGGCGCCGCGCGGGCTTCGCCGTGCGCACCACGCCCAGCGGCTCGATGACCACTCCGCGCAGCGCGAGCAGGGTGACCAGCACCGCCGCGGCCGGCACCGCGACCGCGACCAGCGCGGCCAGCCAGGGGGAGGGGTTGAGGTAGCTGGGGAAGACGCTGATGCCGACGACCTCGACGGACCCTGCGGCCTGACGGCCGATCAGGAAGAAGACCGTGCCGAAGACCAGCCCGAGCAACGCGCCCGCCATCGCCTCGCCGGCCGCGATGCGACGGGTCATCCGGCCGTCGGAGCCGACCAGCCGGAGTGCGGCGAGCCTGCGGTCGCGCTGCTCGCCCCCGAACCGCACCGCCGCGGCGATGAACACGGCGACCGGCATCAGCAGCGCCACGAAGACGACCATCACGAGCAGCAGCAGCACCGGGTCCGAGCGCTCCGTCCGCTGCGGGCTGCCGTATTCGGTGATCCGGGCCACCTGCCAGCCGTTGATGCGCGGCGCCAGGTTCTCCGTGCCCGCGTAGTAGGCCAGTTCGCGGGAGCCGATGAGTCCGCTCTCGGCGATCGTGCCGACCACGCGGTACGGCAGCCGCTCCCGCAGCAGCCTTCCGGAGCTGGAGTCGAGCAGTTCCCTGAGCGCGGGCGAGACCACCATCTCGCCCGGCTTCGGGTACGCGGCCACCCCAGGGGGAAGCGGCGCCCGCGGCCCCTCGGGCTCCACCAGCCGTCCGCGTACCTCCTTGTCGTGGTACGTCGTGTCGATGTCCGCGATCACCAGGGTGTCGTCGGCCTTCGGCGGGGGGTTCTGGATGTAGGTGTAGTCCTCGCGGGCCTCGCTCCGCTCGTGCCGTACCGACAGCGCGCTCGGTATCGCGGTCGTGAGCAGCAGCAGTGCCACGCCGAGCCCGACACCGACCGCCGTGAGCACGACCCGGAGCCATCCCTCGCGTCCCCCCGTGAACGCGAACCTGGCCCCCATGCTCAGGTCGCGGGCCCACTGACGCGTACTCATGCGATCCGCTCCATGTCCCGGGACTTGCCGTCCCGTACGACGATCTCGCGGTCGGAGTACGCGGCGACCCGCGCCTCGTGGGTGACGAGGACGACCGCCGCGTTGGACGACCGGGCGGCCTCCGTGAGCAGTTCCATCACCCGCTCGCCGTTGAGCGAGTCCAGCGCGCCGGTCGGCTCGTCGGCGAACAGCACACACGGGTCGGTGACCAGCGCCCGGGCGACCGCGACGCGCTGCCCCTGACCGCCGGAGACCTCGCCGGGGCGCTTCTTGCGCAGGTCGTCGACCTCCAGTCGGCGCATCCACTCCAGCGCCGCCCGCTCGGCCTCCTTGCGGGAGGTGCCGTTCAGCCGGAGCGGCAGGGCGACGTTCTCCACGCAGGTCAGCTCGGGCACCAGCTGGCCGAACTGGAAGACGAAGCCGAACTCCGAGCGCCTGAGCGCACTGCGCTGGGCGTCGGTCATGGTCGACAGCTCACGGCCGTCGTAGGTGATCGAACCCGAGTCGGGGGTGACGATCCCGGCGAGGCAGTGCAGCAAGGTGGACTTGCCGGAGCCGGAGGGGCCCATCACGGCGACGACCTCGCCGGCGTGGATGGAGAATCCGGCGCCGTCCAGGGCGGTGGTCGGGCCGTAGGCCTTGTGCAGGTTCTCGGCGGCCAGCAGGGAGCCGGGGGGAGGGGTCACCGGGCCACCGCCTCACGGAGCTTGTCGAGGCGGGCCGCGGTCAGCTCCAGCCAGCGCAGATCGGCCTCGAGGTGGAACAGGGCGTGGTCGCAGATGAGCTGGTCGGCGAGATCCCCCTTGCGCTTGCGTTCGGTCAGGATCCGCATGCTGCGCAGGTGCTCGGCGCGCTGGGTGTCGAGGACGTCGGCGGCGTCGCGGTGGGTGAGCAGCGCCAGGACGACCTTGGTGTAGAGCGTCGACTGAAGGTACAGTTCCGGCTTCTCCGGCGTGGCGAGCCACCGCTCCACGTCGGTGACGCCGGCCTCGGTGATCGCGTACCGCTTGCGCTCGGGGCCGTCACCCGCCTCGATTCCGTCGACCTCGACGAGCCCGTTCTTCAGCAGTCGGGACATCGTCGAGTAGACCTGGCCGTAGTGCAGCGGCCGGTCGTGACCGAACTTCTCGTCGAAGGCCCGCTTCAGGTCGTAACCGTGGCGCGGGCCGGACTCAAGGAGCCCCAGGAGGGTGTGACCGATGGACATGCCGACGACTCTACACAGTGTGTATACGCGGCATGTATACACCGAGTGTCCATGCGGTGGCGGAAGGGGCGACCGCGCAGGTGGGGGGCGATTGTCACGGTTCTGCTACGGGGTCTGGGGCCCCTCGGGCGGTCGCGGGGTGCGTGGAGGGCGGCCCCGGCGCGGGAGGGGGCCGGCCTCGCCCGGCAGGCGGCCCGTCTCCGCGAGGGCGCGGCGCAGGAGGAACTCGATCTGCGCGTTGGCCGAGCGGAGCTCGTCCGAGGCCCAGCGGGCGAGCGCGTCGTACACCGACGGGTCCAGCCGCAGCAGCACCTGCTTGCGCTGCCGCGGCCGGCGACCGGGCGAGGACCCTTCCTCGGTGGCGGTCACTGGTAGAGCGTCCCGGTGTTCAGCACGGGCTGCGGTGCCCGGTCCCCGCACAGCACCACCATCAGGTTCGACACCATCGCCGCCTTCCGTTCCTCGTCCAGTTCCACGATCCCCTGCTCGGAGATCCGCGCGAGCGCCGCCTCGACCATGCCGATCGCGCCGTCCACGATCTCCCGGCGGGCCGCGACGACCGCGCCGGCCTGCTGCCGCTGGAGCATCGCCGAGGCGATCTCGGGGGCGTAGGCCAGATGCGTGAAGCGGGACTCGACGATCTGCACTCCGGCGGCCTCCACGCGCGCGTGCAGTTCGGCGGCGAGCTTCTCGGTGATCTCCTCGGCGTTGCCGTGCAGGGACAGCCCGTCCTCGTCGTGGGCGTCGTAGGGGTACTCGATGGCGATGTGCCGTACGGCCGCCTCGGTCTGGGTGGAGACGAACTCCAGGAAGTCGTCCACCTCGAAGGTGGCCTGCGCGGTGTCCCGCACCTTCCACACCACGACCGCGGCGAGTTCGATGGGGTTGCCGTAGGCGTCGTTGACCTTGAGCACGGCGGTCTCGTGGTTGCGGACGCGGGTGGAGATCTTCGTCCGGGAGGTGAAGGGGTTCACCCAGCGCAGCCCGTCCTCGCGGATCGTGCCCCGGTAGCGGCCGAAGAGCTGGACGGCCCGGGCTTCGCCGGGCGCGACCGTGTTCAGCCCGCACATCCCGAGCAGCGCGCCGATGCCGACCAGGAGCGCGACGACGATCAGCGCGGCCTTGGCGCCGGTGGCCGAGGCGTTCACTCCGCCCGCGAACAGGGCCGCCGCGACCAGCAGTCCAAGGAGGCCGAGGAGCAGGGCGATCCCGCCCCCGATGCTGTGCGCCGGGAACTCCCGCACGTGCGGCTCGGGCATTTCGGGCAGTTCGGTCGGGTCGGTGGCGGGTGCGGAGTCCTGTGCGAGGTCGCGCGTGGCGTCGGGCGGTGGCTGTGCGGGCATGGCGGGTCCCCCTGGTCGTCGGGGGCCCGCGGCGTCGCGGGCCATGGTTTCCGCTAACTAAGTGATATCGCTTTATTGCCTCACGGCAACCCTTGGTGTCCCTGGAACGTCGGTTCCACTGGGACAGGTGCTGATTGTCACGTCCGTAATGGGGCGGATCAGGGGGCCTTTGTCATAGACGGCGGTGTTAGCTTTCTGAGCTGACCCGGACCACGCACCTGAGTGACAGCCGAGACGGAAGCGGAGCGTACGGACCCATGGGACGAGCGGAAGATCGACGAGCGCGGCAGCGCGGTGGCCGCCGCGCGGCGCCCCAGGGGTCGTCCGGGATGCCGGCGGCCGGCATAGGACCCGCGGGCGGCGGCAGGGCCGCGGCCCGCCGGGCGGCGAGGCCGAAGGGGAAGAGCGGCATCGGCCGCCTGTTCACCTGGAAGAAGATCCTCGGCACCTTCCTCGGCCTCTGCCTGCTGGGCATGGGCGCCTTCATCGTGCTGTACATGGTCGTGGACATACCCGAGGGCAACGCCGACGCGCAGCGCCAGAGCAACGTCTACAAGTACAGCGACGGCTCGATCCTGGCCCGTACCGGCGAGGTCAACCGCGAGATGGTGGACCTGTCCAGGGTGCCCAAGGCCGTCCAGCACTGCTTCGTCGCGGCCGAGAACAAGACCTTCTACACCGACAACGGCGTCGACCTGAAGGGCACCGCCCGCGGTCTGCTCAACACGGTGAGCGGCAAGGGCGCGCAGGGCGGCTCGACGATCACCCAGCAGTACGTCAAGAACTTCTACCTCAACCAGGACCAGACCGTCACGCGCAAGCTGAAGGAGCTGGTCATCTCGCTGAAGGTGGACCAGCGGATGTCGAAGGACGACATCCTCGCCGGGTACATCAACACCAGCTACTACGGCCGGGGCGCCTACGGCATCCAGGCCGCCGCGCAGGCCTACTACCGCGTCGACGCCAAGGACCTCTCCGTCCAGCAGGGCGCGTACCTGGCCGCCCTGATGCAGGCTCCGAGCCAGTACGACTGGGCCGTCGCGAGCGACACCGGCAAGCGGCTCGCGCAGCAGCGCTGGAACTACGTGCTGGACAACATGGTCAAGCAGCGCTGGCTCGACGCCGGCAAGCGGCAGACCATGAAGTTCCCCGTCCCCAAGGAGCCCAGGCCCGCTCCCGGACGCGAGGGCCAGAAGGGCTACCTGATCTCGCTGGCCAACCAGCAGCTCGAACAGCAGCTGATGAAGGATCAGGACCTGACCCAGGGCCAGGCGGAGCAGGCGGTCGAAGGGCAGGGCTGGACCATCACCCTGAACATCGACAAGAAGAAGCAGTCCGCGCTGGAAGAGGCGGTCAAGGCGCAGCTCACCAGCAAGCTGGACGCGAAGAAGCGGACGGTGGACGGGCACGTCCAGGCCGGTGCCGTCTCCGTCGACCCGGAGTCCGGGCACATCGTCGCCCTGTACGGCGGCGAGGACTACCTGAAGCACTACCTCAGCAACGCGACCCGGCGGGACTTCCAGCCGGCCTCCACCTTCAAGCCGGTGATCCTGGCCGCGGCGCTGGAGGGGGACTCCAGGACCCAGGACGGCCGGCCGATCGTGGCGAACACCGTCTACGACGGCACCAGTGGTCGTCAGGTCGTCGACCACGGAACCAAGGTCGGCTTCGGGCCGCCCAACGAGGACGACCAGAACTACGGCAACATCACGGTCCAGAAGGCCATGAACCAGTCCGTCAACTCCGTCTTCGCGCAGATGGGTGTCGACGTGGGCATGGACAGGGTGATGGAGGTCGCCGGCAAGCTCGGCATGAACACCAAGGGCATGCAGGCGGTCCCGGCCCAGACGCTGGGCTCCATGGGCGCCAGCCCACTGGAGATGGCCGGGATGTACGCCACCCTCGACAACCACGGCAAGAAGGTCACCCCGACCATCGTGAAGTCGGCCGAGCAGAAGAGCCGTTCGGTCAAGATGGCCGACCCGATCGGCGAGCAGGTCATCAGCCGCGAGGCCGCCGACACGGTCACCTCCGTGCTGACCGGCGTGGTCGACGACGGTACGGCCAAGAGGTCGGTGCGGGACAATCCGCAGCGCAACGGCCAGCAGGTGGCGGGCAAGACGGGCACGTCCGACGAGAACAAGTCCGCCTGGTTCACCGGCTACACGCCGGGCCTGGTCACCTCCGTCGGCCTGTTCGGCGAGAACCCGAAGACCCACGCGCACACCACGCTGAGCGGTGCCACCGGCCTCATCCCGGGCAGCGGCCGTATCAACGGCGGTGGCTACCCCGCGCAGATCTGGGCCGACTACACCTTCAACGCGATGGGCGAGGTCAGCAAGTTCGACCTGGAAGCCAAGCAGGGTGCCGCCGTGGAGCCGTCCACGTCCCCGACGGTCACCGAGTCGCCGAGCGAGACTCCGTCCGAGACGCCCACCACCACCGCGCCGTCGGTGTCCGAGTCGCCCAGGGACACGCCGAGCCAGACGCCGTCGCAGACGCCGAGCCAGACACCGTCGCAGTCGCCGAGCGACACGCTGCCGAGCAGAGAGCCGACGGACGGTCTCAGTGAGACCCCGCTCCTCCCCAACGAGCAGTGAGCGACGCGCGGTGAGTCACGTGCGGTGAGCAGTGCGAAGGGGCGCCCGGTCCGACCGGGCGCCCCTTCGCGTGTCCACGTGTTCCGGCTCAGCCCTGGTTCAGCTCGAACCAGACCACCTTGCCGGTGCTCAGCCGGGTCGCGCCCCAGCGTCTGGCCATCCGGTTGACCAGGTACAGCCCGCGTCCGCCCTCGTCCGTGGCGCGGGCCTGCCGCAGACGCGGCAACTGCGGGACGTCGTCACCGACCTCGCAGCGCAGCACATCCGTGCGCAGCAGGCGCAGGGTGACCGGGCGGGAGGCATAGCGCACGGCGTTGGTGACGACCTCGCTGATCAGCAGCTCCACGGAGTCGGTGAGTTCCTCCAGGCCCCAGCGGGCCAGCGCCTGGCGGGCCAGGCGGCGGGCCTGTCCGGGGGCGGCGTTCTCCGGGTCCAGGGTCCAGTACGCCACGTCGCTCGGCGCGATGCCGTCGAAACGGGCGGCGAGGAGTGCGATGTCGTCGTCCCGGTCGCCCGGGCCGAGCATGTCGAGCACCTCGTCGCACAGCGCTTCCAGCGGTGGCGGATGGTCGGGGCCGGTGAGCTGCGCGGTCGCCGAGAGCTTCTCGCGCAGCTGCTCTATGCCCGTCCACACGTCCCGCAGCCGCGACTCGACCAGGCCGTCGGTGTAGAGCAGCAGGGTCGCGCCCGCCGGGGCTTCCAGCTCGACCGCCTCGAAGTCGACGCCGCCGACGCCGATCGGAGCGCCCGGCGGCACCCGCAGCACCTCCGAGCGGCCGCCCAGGTGCAGCAGGACCGGCGGCGGGTGGCCGGCGTTGGCGATGGTGATGCGGTGCGCGACCGGGTCGTAGACCGCGTACAGGCAGGTCGCCATGCGGTCGGAGCCCAGGCGCTGCGCCTGCTCGTCGAGGTGGTGCAGCACCTCCTGCGGTGGCAGGTCGAGCCCGGCCAGGGTCTGCGCGGTGGTGCGCAGCTGGCCCATGATCGCGGCCGAGGTCATGGAGTGGCCCATGACGTCGCCGACGACGAGGGCGACCCGGCTGCCGGGCAGCGGGATCGCGTCGTACCAGTCCCCGCCGACCCGCGCGGTCTCCGCGGCGGGCAGATAGCGGGAGGCCAGCCGTACGCCGGTGGGGCGGGGCAGCGTCTCCGGCAGCATGGTGCGCTGCAACTCGTCGGCGATGTACGCCTCACGGCCGTACAGCACCGCTTTGTCGATGCCGAGGGCGCTGTGCGTGGCGAGCTGCGCGGCGACGAGCAGGTCGTCGGGCTGGAACGCGTGGCGCTCCGGGCGACGCAGGAACAGCGCGGCACCGATGACCCGCCGCCGGCCGCGCAGCGGGGCGAGGATGGTGCGCTGCCCGTCGGGCACGACCAACTCGGAGTCCTCGCCGAGGAGTTCCGTCAGGGCGGCGTGGGCGGACGCGGTGTCCGTGAACACCGGACGTACGCCTCGCAGCACCTCGCCCAGCGCGGAGCCGGGCCGTACCTCGCACAGCTCGTTGGTCACCGCCGACAGCTCGGCCGGCTGCTCCGGCACCGGCGCCGGCATGAACCCCAGCTCGGTGTCGCGCTCCGCCGGTATCCGGTCGGTGCGCCGCAGCCGTAGGACGAGCGGGCCGGCGGGCCGCTCGTCGCCCACCGGCAGCGGCTCGCGCAGATACACGAGGATGGCGTCGGAGAAGGTCGGCACGGTGGCCCGGCACAGCCCCAGGACGATCTCGTCGAGGTCCATGCCGCGGGCGATGCGCCGGGTGGCCGCCCCCACGAACCGCAGCCGGTCCCCGTCCCGGCGCATCGGCAGCGTCCGCCCGGGCGGCAGCCCCTGTCCGGTACGGCGCTCCTGGCCGTCGGGAAGCGCACCGCGCCCGGCCCGGCGCTCCTGGCCACCGGGCCCGCCCGCCGCGCGGGGCGCCTCGGTGTTCGCCTGCCCGGAGTCGGTGCCGTCGGGGGTCCCGTCCTCGCCGGTCCTGCCCCCGGGGACCCTGGCCGCCGCGTCCGGCTGGGCGGGGATGCCCTCCGGCGCGGGGCGCGGACGGTGTGCGTCGGGCTCGGCGGACGCCGGCTGGGAGTGCTCGGATCCGGCCGCGCCGACCGGACGCGGCGCGTCGTCGGCCGGGCCGGACTGAAGCGGTAACGCCGCGGCCCCCGGGGCGGTGGGGGTACGCAGAAGCGCCCCACGGGCGTCCGCGGGGTCGGCGCCCGGCTGGGGGCGTTCGAAGGAGGTCGGCTGCTCCGTCACGCGTGTCGAATCCATCCGTCCGGGGCTGCGCGCCGGGCGCGCAGTTCGTCCCGCCGAAGACCCGATACCCGGAATACATGCCCCAGGAACGGATTTCCGGCGTGGTCAGAGGCTGTTGCTGTGCCGCCGGCGAACCGACCGTGGTCCGCACGGGTGTTGCCCTCGTACCCCTCGCTCACGTCCTGCCGCCCCTCGGTGACGTTCGATCAGACCCGGCTCGCGCTCCGGGAGTTGGTACCAGCCCTTCGCCTGTTGCGGAGGACGATCCTACGTTTCCCGCCCGGGGGCGCATCAAGGGTCTCATGGGGCCACGCGTGTGGGGGAGCGGTCCCAGTCGTCCGGCAGTGACGGTACCTCCCAGGCCGGGTCCGGGCGCCACTGCTGCCAGGACTGGCAGAACGGCGGCCGCCAGGCGCGGATCGTCTCCACCGCATCCCGGCCCGCGGCCCGGACCCGCTCGGCGAGTTCGGCGTCCACCAGTCCGTCCCGCTGCGCCTGCGCGAACTCGTCCTCGTCCCGCCAGTGCCAACTGCGGTCCGGGTGAACGGAGATGTCCAGAAAGTGATCCTCGGAGTCCACCCCGCCCGCCCAGCGGGCCAGTGGTTCCTCCAGGTTGACGTACCAGCTCTTGAACCGCCAGCCGGGCTCCCAGAACAGCCACACCGACCAGGGCTCGCCGGGCCGGGCCAGCTTCAGCACGCCCGTGCCGAACCAGCGGTCGCGCTGCACGGTACGCGGCTTGGTGTAACGCGACGCGAGCGGTTCCAGGTGCACGGGTGTGCCGTCGGCGAGCACGGGTCTGACGCACTCGGTGCCGGGCGCCATCCACACGGCGAGCAGCCCCGGGTCGTCCTGTACGACGGTCACGGGCCGCACGATGTGGAAGCGCGCGCCGCCGTTCTCCCGGTACCGCCACAGGATCCGGCTGCCGGGGGTCCAGGGCGCCGCCGCACCGCCCGTCGTCGCGTGTGCGGTCGCTCCGTCGTGTGCCATGGGCAAATATTAGGTGCCCGGGGCATCCGCCGCCGTGCAGGACGTCAGGGTTCACGCCCCGGCAGCGCCAGGTTACGGACGTGTCATCCGCAGGACGTCCAGCGCCCGGTCGAGTTGCTCCGTCGTGAGCAGACCGCGCTCGACGTAGCCGCCTTCCACGACGACCTGACGGATCGTCTTCTGCTCGGCCAGCGCCCTCTTGGCGACCTTCGCCGCCTCCTCGTACCCCAGGTACTTGTTGAGCGGAGTGACCACGGACGGCGAGGACTCGGCGTACTCACGGGCGCGTTCGCGGTGGGCGACGATCCCGTCCACGGTCCGGTCGGCGAGCAGCCGGGACACGTTGGCCAGCAGCCGGACCGACTCCAGCACGTTCTTGGCGATGACCGGGAGCATGACGTTGAGCTCGAAGTTGCCGGCGGCGCCGGCGGTGGCGACGGTGGCGTCGTTGCCGACGACCTGGGCGCAGACCATGAGCACGGCCTCGGGGATGACCGGGTTGACCTTGCCGGGCATGATCGAGGAACCGGGCTGGAGGTCGGGCAGGGAGATCTCGGCGAGCCCGGTCCTGGGCCCGGAGGCCATCCACCGCAGATCGTTGGCGATCTTCGTCAGCCCGACGGCGATCGTCCGCAGCTGGCCGCTGGTCTCGACGATGCCGTCCCTGGCCCCCTGCGCCTCGAAGTGGTCGCGGGCCTCGGTGAGCGGCAGCCCGGTGGCGCGGGCGACCTCCTCGATCACGGCGGCGGAGAAGCCGGGCGGGGTGTTGATGCCGGTGCCGACGGCGGTCCCGCCGAGGGGCAGCTCGGCCAGCCGGGGCAGGGAGGCGTTCAGGCGCTCGATGCCGTACCGCACCTGGGCCGCGTACCCGGCGAACTCCTGGCCGAGGGTCACGGGTGTGGCGTCCATCAGGTGCGTCCGCCCGGACTTCACCACGTCGGCGAACTCCTCGGCCTTGCGGGTGAGCGCGCTCGCGAGGTGGTCCAGGGCGGGCACCAGGTCGCGGGTGACGGCGGCGGTGGCGGCGATGTGGATCGACGACGGGAAGACGTCGTTGGAGGACTGCGAGGCGTTGACGTGGTCGTTGGGGTGCACGTCCCGGCCCAGCCGTTCACCGGCGAGGGTGGCGATGACCTCGTTGGTGTTCATGTTGGACGAGGTTCCGGACCCGGTCTGGAACACGTCGACCGGGAAGTGCTCGTCCCACTTGCCCTCGGCGACCTCGGCCGCCGCGTCCTGGATCGCCCCGGCGACGTCCTCGTCCAGCACCCCCAGCCGTGCGTTCACCTTGGCCGCGGCGCCCTTGATCCGCGCCAGCGCCTCGATGTGCGCGCGCTCGAGCCGCTGCCCGGAGACGGGGAAGTTCTCCACCGCCCGCTGCGTCTGGGCACGCCACTTGGCGTGCACGGGGACCTGGACCTCGCCCATGGAGTCGTGCTCGATGCGGTATTCGCTCATACCGCGTACAGCGCGGACGGCGGTGCGGATGTTCCGGCGATGGCCCGGACGGGGCGGAGCCCCCGGCGGCTGCCGAGGGCTCCGGGAGGATGGTGGGGACCGACTCAGGCGAGGCCCGGGCCCCGGACCGGGATCGACGTGAAGGTCGGCTGGGGGGCCGGGTCCTGGAAGAAGTCGTTGCCCTTGTCGTCGACGACGATGAACGCCGGGAAGTCCTCGACCTCGATCTTCCAGACGGCCTCCATGCCGAGTTCCTCGTACTCCACGACCTCGACCTTCTTGATGCAGTCCTGGGCCAGGCGGGCCGCCGGACCGCCGATGGAGCCGAGGTAGAAGCCGCCGTGGGTGCCGCACGCGTCCGTGACCTGCTTGCTGCGGTTGCCCTTGGCCAGCATCACCTTGGAGCCGCCCGCCGCCTGGAACTGCTCGACGTAGGAGTCCATGCGGCCGGCCGTGGTCGGACCGAAGGAACCGGACGCGTAGCCCTCGGGGGTCTTGGCCGGGCCCGCGTAGTACACCGGGTGGTCCTTGAGGTACTGCGGCATCTCCTCGCCCGCGTCGAGCCGCTCCTTGATCTTGGCGTGCGCGATGTCGCGGGCCACCACCAGCGGGCCGGTCAGCGACAGCCGGGTCTTGACCGGGTACTTGGTCAGCTCGGCCAGGATCGACTCCATCGGCTGGTTGAGGTCGATGCGGACCACGTCCGACGACTCGTCCAGGTGCTCGTCCGTGGTCTCCGGCAGGAACCGCGCCGGGTCCTTCTCCAACTGCTCCAGGAAGACGCCCTCGGGGGTGATCTTCGCGAGCGCCTGGCGGTCGGCCGAGCAGGAGACGGCGATGGCCACCGGGCAGGACGCGCCGTGCCGCGGCAGCCGGACCACGCGCACGTCGTGGCAGAAGTACTTGCCGCCGAACTGCGCGCCGATCCCGATCTTCTGCGTCAGCTCGAAGACCTTCTCCTCCAGCTCCTCGTCCCGGAAGCCGTGCCCGAGCGGCGAGCCCTCGGTGGGCACGTTGTCCAGGTAGTGCGCGGAGGCGTACTTCGCCGTCTTCAGGGCGTACTCGGCGCTCGTGCCGCCGACCACGATCGCCAGGTGGTACGGCGGGCACGCGGCCGTGCCCAGCGAACGGATCTTCTCCTCCAGGAACTTCATCATGGAGGCCTCGTTCAGGACGGCCTTCGTCTCCTGGTACAGGAAGGACTTGTTGGCCGAGCCGCCGCCCTTGGCCATGAACAGGAACTTGTACGCGCCGCCGTCCGTCGCGTACAGCTCGATCTGCGCGGGCAGGTTGGAGCCGGTGTTCTTCTCCTCCCACATGGTGAGCGGAGCCATCTGCGAGTAGCGCAGGTTCAGCTTGGTGTAGGCGTCGTAGATGCCCCGGGAGAGGGCCTTCTCGTCCTCGCCCGCCGTCAGCACGTTCTGGCCGCGCTTGCCCATGACGATCGCCGTGCCCGTGTCCTGGCACATGGGCAGCACGCCGGCCGCGGCGATGTTCGCGTTCTTGAGCAGGTCCAGGGCGACGAACTTGTCGTTCGCCGAGGCCTCCGGGTCGTCGATGATCCGGCGCAGCTGGGCGAGGTGGTCCGGGCGCAGGTAGTGCTGGATGTCGTGGACGGCCTCTTCGGCCAGCTTGCGCAGCGCCTCCGGCTCGACCTTGAGGAACGTACGCCCGTCGGGCCCCTCGACGGTGGAAACGCCCTCGGACGTCACCAGTCGGTACGGGGTGGTGTCCTCACCCTGGGGGAGCAGATCGGTGTACGCGAACTCAGGCATCTGGCCCATTCCTCACTCGGCAGACGGCTGCCCGCCGACACCGGCGGGCGACCACCAGCGTAGAACCTGGCCCCGACAGCGAACCTGTGAGGTCCCGCTCAGTCCCGGTGGGAGCGGTGCGCGGCACGCCCGTCATCCACACCCCTAGTCGCGATCTATCGCGTTTCGGTACGCTGCTGCCGTGGACCTTCAGAAGCAGCCCGAACCGCGTGCGGCCGCCGCCCCTGTCGCCGAACTGCGCGCCTCGGACGCCGACCGTGACCGTATCGCCGACATCCTGCGCGAGGCCCTTGCCGAGGGCCGTCTGAACGCCGACGAGCACGCCGAGCGCGTCGAGGGGGTGCTGAACGCCAAGACGGTCGGCGAGCTGGAGGTCTTCATCCAGGACCTGCCCGCCGCCCACCAGCGCCGCGCGGCCGCCGCGTACACCCCCGCGCCGAACCGGCCTGCGGCCGGCGAGATACCCCCCGTCGCCGACGAGAACGTGGTGGCGGTGTTCAGCCAGGCCACCCGCCGCGGCCGCTGGCGCCCCGGACGCCGGGTGCACGCGTACGCGATCTTCGGCAGTGTGGAGATCGACCTCAGCGAGGCGGTCTTCGAATACCAGCAGGTCGTCATCAAGGCCGTCTCGGTCTTCGGTGACGTGCAGGTCCGCGTCCCGGAGAACGTGTCGTTGCGCGGCACCGGCGGCGGCGTCCTCGGCAACTTCGAGGTGGTCACGCTGGATTCGCCCGAGTCCGAGGCACCCGTCGTCTACGTCGACGGCTGGGCCGTGCTGGGCAACGTCGAGGCGCGGCCGAAGCGGGGCAAGCTCGTCGCGGACATTCTCGACCGCGTCCAGAGCAAGGTGGACAAGCATCTGCGCAAGCACATGTGACAACGGCGGTCGTCCTCGGACGACGGCGGTCACCGACCGGGCGGTTGGGAACTGAGTGCATAGGCACGCGCACAGCGGGTAGGCCTTGCTGCATCGTCTCTCGGACCCTCCAGCTCGCGAAGCCGTCGTCAGGAGAAGACCGTGCTGCAACCGCCGCATTCGTCGCTGCAGGTAGCTGCCGTTCCGGCCCGGCGGGCGCCGGCGCGAGACAGGGATCAGGACGCGCCCTGGCACACCGAGGCGGTGTGCCGGCGCGACGAGGCGGGCCTGTTCTTCGCACCCTCCAAGGAGCCCACCGCCGCACGGCTGTCCCGCGAGGAGGCGGCCAAGCGGGTCTGCGCGCGCTGCCCGGTCATGGTCGAGTGCCGCGAGCACGCGCTGCTGCAACCCGAGCCGTACGGCGTCTGGGGCGGCCTCACCGCCGCCGAGCGCCGCGTCGTCCTGGCCCGGCGCCGCCGCCGCGACCTGGAGCTGAAGAAGGCGGCCCGCGCCACGGGACGCATAGCGGCGGCGGGGTAGGGCCCGCACGGAAACGGCGGGGTGAGGCCAGCCCACCGGACCGGTTCCGCCCCGCCCCGGCCACCCTTTCGGACCGGGCAACCGGTTGCCGGACCGAACGCACGTACGCGTATGGGGCGCCCCCTCCGCACCGGGAGCGCCCCATCGCCGTAACGGGTCCGCGGACCGGCTACTTCGCGCGGTCGAAGTCGATCGCGCTGTACGCCCGCAGCTTGCTCAGCCGGTGCTCGGAGTCGATCCGGCGGACCGTGCCGGACTTGGACCGCATCACGATCGAGTCGGTCGTCGCCGTCTCGGCGCGGTAGCGCACGCCGCGCATCAGCTCGCCGTCGGTGATGCCGGTGGCGACGAAGAAGACGTTCTCGCCGGAGACCAGGTCGTCCGTGGTCAGCACACGGTCCAGGTCGTGCCCGGCGTCGAGCGCCCGCTGCCGCTCCTCGTCGTCCTTCGGCCACAGCTTGCCCTGGATCGTGCCGCCCAGGCACTTCACGGCGCAGGCCGAGATGATGCCCTCGGGCGTGCCGCCGATGCCGAGCAGCAGGTCGATGCCGGTGCCGTCGCGCAGCGCCAGGATCGAGCCGGCCACGTCGCCGTCGGAGATCAGCTTGATGCGGGCGCCCGTCTCCCGGATCTCCCTGATCATGCTCTCGTGCCGCGGCCGGTCCAGGATGACGACCGTGACGTCCTCCGGCGTGGACCGCTTGGCCTTGGCCACGCGCTTGATGTTCACGGACACCGGAGCGTTGATGTCGACGAAGTCGGCCGCCTCCGGCCCGGTGACCAGCTTGTCCATGTAGAACACGGCGGACGGGTCGAACATCGCGCCGCGCTCCGCGGCGGCGAGGACCGCGATCGCGTTCGGCATGCCCTTGGCGGTCAGGGTGGTGCCGTCGATCGGGTCGACGGCGATGTCGACCTCCGGCCCGGTGCCATCGCCGACGTGCTCGCCGTTGAAGAGCATCGGGGCCTCGTCCTTTTCCCCCTCGCCGATGACGACGACGCCGTTCATCGACACGGTGGAGACGAGGGAGCGCATGGCGCGCACGGCTGCGCCGTCGGCGCCGTTCTTGTCACCGCGCCCGACCCAGCGGCCCGCGGCCATGGCCGCTGCCTCGGTCACCCGGACGAGTTCCAGGGCGATGTTGCGGTCGGGCGCCTCGGAGGGCACCTCGAGCTCGGAGGGAAGATGATGATGCTCGGTCATCGGAGCGCACCTTTCTGATACGACGACGGCCGGATGAGGGTGTTGGCCCCGACTCTATCTCCGGACGGGCAGAATGAGCAGGGGACCCCACGGATGAGCGGGCCGGGCACCTGCGACGATAGGGGGCGTGGCAGGTTCGAACGGCAAGCAGAAGACGGTCCGGGACATGATTCTCTCCTTGGGCCTGATCGGCATCGCGGCGGCGGTCATCTACCTCTTCGTCCCGCACGACACCAAGGCGCCCGACATCCAGCGGGTCGACTACAGCATCGAGTTGACCACCGCACGCCGGGCGGCGTCGTACCCGGTGGCCGCGCCCGAGGGCCTGCCCGACACCTGGAAGGCCACCTCGGTCCGCTTCCGGGCCCACGAGAAGGACCACTGGCACCTGGGTTTCCAGGATCCCGACGGTCAGTACGTGGCGGTCGAGCAGTCCGCGGAGAAGCGCAAGGACTTCATCGACGCGGCCAGCCTGGGCGGGCGGGCCACGAAGGTCACCGAGGAGATCGACGGCCGCACGTGGACGCGCTACACCGGCGGCCGCTACGACGCGCTCGTGCTGGAGAACACCGAGGGGGCCACGACGGTGGTGGCGGGCACGGCGTCCTTCGACCGGCTGACGACGATGGCACGAGCGCTGAAGACGCCCTGAAAGCCAGCCCACGGGCCGACAGCGACCCCGCCTTGACCGACGGGTCCCTACTCCGAGCCCTCCGACCCCTCGCGTTCCGCCTCCTCCGCGAGGGTCGCGTCCAGGCGGGCGCGGGCGCCCTCCAGCCAGCGGCGGCACACCTTGGCCAGTTCCTCGCCGCGTTCCCACAGCGCGAGGGACTCCTCCAGGCTCGTACCGCCCGCCTCCAGGCGCCGGACGACCTCGATCAGCTCGTCCCGTGCCTGCTCGTAGCCGAGTGCCTCATCCGCCTTGCTTGTCATCCGCCCACCCTATGTGTCGACACGAACCGTGAACTCGCCCTCGGCGACCCGGGCCCGCAAGGTCTCGTCCGCCGTCACCTCTCCCGGGTCGCGGACCACGTGCCCGTCCGACTTCTGGAGCACGGCGTACCCGCGCCGGAGGGTCGCGGCGGGGGAGAGGGCCACCACACGCGCGTGCGTGTGCGTCAGCTCGGAGTCCGCCCGGTCCAGCAGGTGCCGCAGGGTGCGCCGGCTGCGGTCGAGGACCGACGCGATGTGGTCCTCGCGCTCCTCGATCATGCGGTGCGGGTCCTCCATGCAGGGCCGGGCGAGCGCGTGGGCGAGCCCCCGCTCCTCCCGCTCGACGAGCGCCCGCACGCACCTGCGGGCCCGGTCCCGTAGCTGCCGTACCCGCTCGTACTCCTCGCCGACGTCCGGTACGACCCTCTTCGCGGCGTCGGTCGGGGTGGAGGCGCGCAGGTCGGCGACGTAGTCGAGCAGCGGGGTGTCCGGCTCGTGCCCGATCGCGGACACCACGGGTGTACGGCAGGAGGCGACCGCGCGCACCAGCTGCTCGTCGGAGAACGGCAGCAGGTCCTCCACGCTGCCGCCGCCGCGCGCCACGATGATCACGTCCACGTCGTCGGTCGCGTCCAGCTCCTTCACGGCCTGCACGACCTGCGGGACGGCGTGCACGCCCTGCACGGCGACGTTGCGCACCTCGAAGCGGACCGCGGGCCAGCGGTGCCGGGCGTTCTCCAGCACGTCCCGCTCCGCGGCGGACGCCCGGCCGCAGACCAGCCCGACGAGCTGGGGCAGGAAGGGCAGGGGCTTCTTCCGCTCGGCCGCGAACAGTCCCTCCGCCGCGAGGGTCTTCTTCAGCTGCTCCAGCCGGGCCAGCAGCTCACCGACGCCCACCGGCCTTATCTCGACGGCCCGCAGCGACAGCTGCCCGCGCGGCGCGTACCACTCCGGTTTGGCATGCACCACGACCCGCGCGCCCTCGCCGACCACGTCGGCGATCGCGTCGAACACCTGGCGGTAGCAGGTCACGCTGACGGAGATGTCGTACGACGGATCGCGCAGCGTCAGGAACACCACGCCCGCACCCGGGCGCCGCGACAACTGCGTGATCTGCCCCTCGACCCACACCGCGCCGAGCCGCTCGATCCACCCCCCGATCAGCCGCGACACCTCGCCGACGGGCAGGGGAGCTTCGGGAGACGTGGAGACAGCCATGCCCGCGAGAGTAGCCGCCCCCACCGACAACCCCCACCCCCTCGCCCACACGCCCGGGCCGCGCGTCCGCGGGGCGATCGCGGGGTGATCGTGGGGCGATCTTCGGGCCCCGGTGGCGGCCTTACGATGGGGGGCATGACTGCTTCGTCTGGCCGCCGTGTCCTGCTCGCCGCCCCCCGGGGCTACTGCGCGGGTGTGGACCGCGCCGTGATCGCCGTCGAGAAAGCCCTGGAGCAGTACGGGGCTCCGATCTATGTCCGGCACGAGATCGTCCACAACAAGTACGTCGTGCAGACCCTGGAGAAGAAGGGCGCCGTCTTCGTCGAGCGCACGGAGGAGGTGCCGCCGGGGAACATCGTGATGTTCTCGGCGCACGGCGTGGCCCCCACCGTCCACGAGGAGGCCGAGCGGGGCAACCTGGCCACCATCGACGCCACCTGCCCCCTGGTGACCAAGGTCCACAAGGAGGCCGTCCGGTTCGCCGGCGAGGACTACGACATCCTCCTGATCGGGCACGAGGGCCACGAGGAGGTCATCGGCACCACCGGCGAGGCCCCCGACCACATCCAGCTCGTCGACGGCCCCGAGGGCGTCGCGAACGTCGAGGTCCGCGACCCCTCCCGGGTCGTGTGGCTGTCGCAGACCACGCTGTCGGTCGACGAGACCATGGAGACGGTCGACGCGCTCAAGGACAAGTTCCCGCAGCTGCTCTCCCCGCCCAGCGACGACATCTGCTACGCCACGCAGAACCGCCAGCTCGCCGTGAAGCAGATGGGCGCCGAAGCCGACCTGGTGATCGTCGTCGGCTCCCGCAACTCCTCCAACTCCAAGCGGCTGGTGGAGGTCGCCAAGCTCGCGGGCGCGGACCAGGCCTACCTCGTGGACTTTGCCGACGAGGTCGACGAGAGCTGGCTGGAGGGCGTCACCACGGTCGGCGTGACCTCGGGTGCCTCCGTGCCGGAGGTCCTGGTCGAGCAGGTGCTCGAATGGCTGTCGCAGCGCGGCTTCGAGGACGTGGAGATCGTGAAGGCGGCCGAGGAGTCCATCACCTTCTCCCTGCCCAAGGAGCTCCGCCGGGACCTGCGCGAGGAGGCGGCGGCGCTGGTCGCCGAGCGCGGAGGGTCCGGTACGACGCAGGGGTGACGGTCCGTCGTACGTCGTAACGTGGAGCCATGCAGATCTTCGGCGTGGACATCGGCGGGTCCGGCATCAAGGGCGCTCCTGTGGACCTGGACAGGGGAGACCTGACCCAGGAGCGGCACAAGGTGCTGACCCCGCAACCGGCGACCCCCGACACCGTCGCCGACGGTGTCAAAGAGGTGGTCGACCACTTCGGCTGGACCGGACCGGTCGGGCTGACGTTCCCGGGCGTCGTCACCGGCGGCGCCATGGTCCGCACCGCGGCCAACGTCGACAAGAGCTGGGTCGACACCGACGCGCGCGCGTTGTTCGGCGGCCGGCTGGGCGGTCTGCCGGTGACGGTGGTCAACGACGCGGACGCGGCGGGCGTCGCCGAGATGCACTTCGGTGCCGGGCGCGGCCGCAAGGGCACGGTGGTGCTGCTGACCTTCGGCACCGGCATCGGCAGCGCCGTCTTCGTCGACGGCGTCCTCGTCCCCAACACCGAGCTGGGGCATCTGGAGCTGAACGGACACGAGGCGGAGAAGCGGGCGTCCAGCAAGGCCAAGGACGACAACGAGCTCAGCTGGGAGCGCTGGGCGCGCCGGGTGGGGAAGTACCTCGCCCATGTGGAGATGCTCTTCAGCCCGGAGCTGTTCATCGTCGGCGGCGGCGTCAGCCGCAAGTCCGAGAAGTTCCTGCCCCTCATCGAGGGCATCAAGGCGGAGATCGTTCCCGCCCAGTTGCAGAACAACGCGGGGATCGTCGGAGCGGCGATGCACGCGGCGGAGCACGGGTGAGGCGGTGGCCCTCGACGCACTGACGCACTGACGCACTGACCGCGCCGGGGGCCGGGCGGGCGCCGGCGACCCTCCCGCCGGCGGCTCACCCCGGTACCGGCGGCCCTGCCGCCGGCGGCTCACCCCGGCGCGTCAGCCCGCCATGCGCTTGCGCACCGCCCGCCGCCGCGCTGCCAGCGCCACCCGCCGCACCAGCACCGTCACAACCGCGATCAGCGTCCCCGCGTACAGCCAGGGCGCCTGGGTGGCGAGCGCGGTCACCAGGCCCATCAGCTTGCCGAGGAACCCCACCTCCTCGTCGATCACGGGCAGCAGCCCCACGGCGAACCCGATCGGCACCACGACGGGCGCGGTCAGCAGGTCGCCCTTGCGCACCCACAGCGCGGTCAGCGCGCACACCGGCAGGAACAGCACCCCGTACGCGGTGGAGGCCCCGTCGAAGAGCAGCAGGTCGAGACCGCCGAGCAGGAACATGGCGGCCCCGCAGAACATCCCGGCGCCCAGGCCCGTCAGCCGCGGACCGGACGGCCGCCGCGGGGCGGGTGCCGGGGCCGCCGCCGGAACGGGGGGACGCCGTGCGGCAGGAGGCCGCCGCGCCGGGGGTACCGGCGACCTGCCTCGTCGCGGTGCGTGCTGCTGCTGTCGCGTCCTGTGCTGCTCCACTGGACCAACCTAGGTCTGTTTATGTGGCGAATGGCCTGCCTGACACGCCGTGCGCGGCAGCCTGGCCAAGCGTTCGAACCGTCGCGGGGCCCGGCTGCGACACGCCGTAGACTGGTGGATCGGCCGCCTGGCCCCCAGTCTCCTCACGTACGGGAAGTCGCAACGTGTCGCTCACGATCGGAATCGTCGGTCTGCCGAACGTCGGCAAGTCGACCCTGTTCAACGCCCTGACCAAGAACGACGTGCTCGCGGCCAACTACCCGTTCGCCACGATCGAGCCGAACGTCGGTGTCGTCGGAGTGCCGGACGGTCGTCTCGCCCAGCTCGCCTCGATCTTCAAGTCGGAGCGGCTCCTCCCGGCCACCGTCGACTTCGTCGACATCGCCGGCATCGTGCGCGGCGCCAGCGAGGGCGAGGGCCTGGGCAACAAGTTCCTCGCGAACATCCGCGAGTCGGACGCGATCTGCCAGGTCATCCGCGCCTTCAAGGACGAGAACGTCGTCCACGTCGACGGCAAGGTCTCGCCCAAGGACGACATCGAGACGATCAACACCGAGCTGATCCTCGCCGACCTCCAGACCATCGAGAAGGTCCTGCCCCGGCTCCAGAAGGAGTCGCGGATCAAGAAGGACGTGGCCCCGAAGGTGAAGGCCGTCGAGGAGGCCAAGGAGATCCTGGAGAAGGGCGACACGCTCTTCGCGCACGGCATCGTCCAGGGCAGCGAGCGCGCCGAGCTCCTGCACGACCTGCACCTGCTCACCACCAAGCCCTTCCTGTACGTCTTCAACGTCGACGAGGACGAACTGGTCGACGAGGACTTCAAGAACGAGCAGCGTGCCCTGGTCGCCCCCGCCGAGGCGATCTTCCTCAACGCCAAGCTGGAGGCCGACCTCGCCGAGCTGGACGAGGACGAGGCCCTGGAACTCCTCCAGTCCGTCGGCCAGGACGAGCCCGGCCTCGCCACCCTCGCCCATGTCGGCTTCCGCACCCTCGGCCTCCAGACGTACCTGACGGCCGGCCCCAAGGAGTCCCGCGCCTGGACCATCAAGAAGGGCGCCACCGCCCCCGAGGCCGCCGGTGTCATCCACACCGACTTCCAGAAGGGTTTCATCAAGGCCGAGGTCATCTCCTTCGAGGACCTCCTGGAGTCCGGCTCGGTCGCCGAGGCCCGCGCCAAGGGCAAGGCCCGCATGGAGGGCAAGGACTACGTGATGCGCGACGGAGACGTGGTGGAGTTCCGCTTCAACGTTTAGCCGCTGCACCGGAGTTGAAGGGTCCGGTTCAGCGAATATGCAGGTCAGAAGGGGCCGGCCCGGTTCGGGGCCGGCCCCGTCGCTGTGCCCGCTGCCGGATCGGCGCCGGATCCGGCTGGCGGTGCGTCAGTTGAAAGAGGTGTGCCGCTCCGTTTTCCAGTCCCGCGCTTCAAAAGACGAACGCCGGTCACAAGATGAAGTTCCTTGCCGACCTTCAAGAGAGCTGATTCTCTGTATTTCCGGCGCCCGCTCGGATCCGTTTCCCCTTTCTGCGGATCGGAGTGAATCTTCGAATGGAAAGTCCTTCACTCTGTATTGCGGGGATCCCGGCGGCGTATATTTGACCGGGGTGGCTCGCTTACGGGCGAGGAGGCGATATGAGGCTGGACTGGGACGACGCGCGACGCCTCGAGGAAGCGCGCCTCAAATTCCTCAGCGGCGAGCCCGTGGACCTCGCGGTGCGCAGCGCTGTGCTCTTCTCCTGGCAGCGTTGCCGCTTTAGGGGCATCGCGGCGGATCATGTCAGCATCCCCTACTTCGGAAATGTGAACCAGGAGGACAGTGTTCTGTCCATCGCCGGGCCGGCCCTCGACCGATTGCAGGCCCAGCTGTCGGGGATGGACGTTGTCACAGCCCTCTGCAACCCCAAGGCGCAGGTGCTGGAACGCCGGGTGGGTATCCCCGCGCTGAGCCGCTCGCTGGAGGGCCTGCGAGTCGAACCAGGATTCGGTTGGCTGGAAGGAGCCGTCGGGACCAACGGCATTGGTACGGCACTCGCGGACCGGCGCCCGGCCTTCATCCGTGGCAGTGAGCACTTCGCCGATATCAACCGGAATTTTGCCTGCGCGGCAGCGCCCATACGCGATCCGCTCAGCGGACGAGTCCGCGGTGTGATCAATGTGTCAAGCATCAACGACCTCGGCGACCCGGTGATGCTTGTCCTGGTACAGGAGACGGCCAACACCATCGAGCGTCTGCTACTCGACGACATAGAGGAACACGAGCGATCCCTGCTCCGCGCGTTTCTGCGAGCCCAGCGCAGGACGGCCGGCGGCGCCACGGCGCACCTGATCGCGAGCGACGTCGTCAGCACGGCCGGGGAACCGCTGCGCCGCGACGACCTGGAGGTCCTGCGGAGGGCGGCGGCAGAACTCATCTCCGCCGGACAGGCGGCGGTCGTCGAGGTACCCCTTGCCCGAGGTCGCACCGCCGCGCTGCGCAGCCGACCCGTGGAAGGCGCCACCGATGCCCTCACCGGTTTCGTCGTCGAGGCCCTGCGCGCCGATGGCGCGCTCCAGCGGCTGGAGCCCATGAGCCCTCAGGCCGCGGAGACGACGCCCAGGCCGACATCCGTGTCGGGGAGGCCTGCCCCGGCCCGCGGCTCGCCGTCCGTCGGTGAGCAGCAGGGCGCCGTGGAGGGCAGGCTCGTCGCCGTGGGCGAGCCTGGCATCGGGCGTCTGGCCGTGCGGGCGCGACAACGCCTCGAACTGCTGTGCAGGGCGGCGGAGCGTATCGGCACGACCCTGGACGTGACCAGGACGGCCGAGGAGCTGACCGAGGCAGCGGTCCCGGCCTTCGCCGACTTCGTCGCGGTCGACCTCGCCGAGTCCGTGCTCACAGGCGACGAGCCGACGAACCCGGGTGAGGAGATGCGCCGGGTCGCCCTCGGTGCCGTCCGTCGGGGTTCACACCTCTACCCGGCGGGAACGCGGATCGAATACACCCCGCCTGTGCTGCAGAACTGCCTGACGAACGGGCAGTCCGTCCTCGAACCAGAACTGGAGACGGCCTTCTCGTGGACGGCTCACGACCCGGCGCGTGCTGAGCAGATCCGTGAGGCGGGGCTGCACTCACTCATCGCCGTCCCTCTGTGCGCCCGGGGTGTCATCCTGGGCGCGGTGACGTTCTACCGCTCCGAGCAGCCTGGTCCCTTCGAGGAGGACGACCTCTCCCTTGCCGAGGAACTCGCGAGCCGGGCAGCGGTGTGCATCGACAACGCCCGCCGCTACACCCGCGAACACACCACCGCTCTGGCCCTGCAGCGGCGCCTGCTCCCGCACACTCTTCCCGAGCAGAACGCCGTGGACGTCGCATGCCACTACCTGCCCGCGCAGTCAGCCGTGGGCGGGGACTGGTTCGATGTCATCCCGCTCTCGGGTGCCCGGGTGGCACTCGTCGTCGGTGACGTGGTCGGCCACGGTCTGCAGGCGTCCGCCACGATGGGCCGCCTGCGCACGGCCGTCCGCAACTTCTCGGATTTCGATCTGCCGGTGGACGAGGTGCTCACCCGACTGGACGACTTGGTGGTCCGTCTCGACCTCGACCCGGAGCCCGAAGGGGTCGGGCCGAGTGAGGTCGTCGGTGCGAGTTGCCTGTACGCGGTCTACGACCCCTCCTCAAGGCGCTGCACCCTGGCCCGCGCAGGCCACCCGGCACCGGCCCTGGTCCTCCCCGACGGTACGGTCGGCTTCCTCGACGAGCCGGCCGGGCCGCCTCTGGGCCTCGGCGGCCTGCCGTTCGAGACCCTTGATCTGGAACTGCCCGAGGGAAGCCAGCTGATCCTGTACACCGACGGCCTCGTCGAGCACCGGGATCGCGACATCGGGACGGGACTCGAGCACATGCGGCGGCTGCTCCGCGGTGCCCGCGGCTCGCCCGGCGAAACCTGCCGAGTGCTGGTCGACGGTCTGCTTCCGGCCCGACGCGGCGACGACGTCGCCCTGCTCGTCGCACGCACCCGCGCCCTGGACTCGCGGCACATCGCGCGCTGGGATCTCGCCGATGACCCGGCCGCCGTGTCCCACCTGCGTGAGGAGGCCGTTCGTCAGTTGTCCGAATGGCAATTGGAGAGGCTGACCTTCACCACCGAGCTGATCGTCAGCGAACTGGCCACCAACGCCATCCGGTACGCGGCACAGCCGTGCGAGTTGCGGCTCATCCTTGACCGTACCTTGATATGCGAAGTCTCCGACTGCAGCAGTACCTCACCGCGTCTGCGGCGTGCCACCAGCACCGACGAAGGGGGACGGGGGCTGTTCCTCGTCGCCCGACTCGCCCAGCGCTGGGGGACCCGCTACACCCCGACCGGAAAGGTCATCTGGACAGAACAGTCACTGCGCTGAGGGCGCTGGTCACGGAGATCGTGATCCCCGCGGCCCGCTACCCCTACTGAAGCGCCGTCGGCGGCGTCCACGTGGTGCCTTCCCCTACGCGAGGCGGTCCAGTTCCTCTGTGATCGCCTCGCGCAGCGTGTCGTGCCGGGGGTCGAGCGCGTACCGCTCGTCGTGCCAGTGCTCGCGCGGATACAGCCACACCGGCCGGCCCACGAGGTCGGCCGGCTCCCAGTCGAAGCGCGGCCACACATGGGCGTGCAGGAACGGATCGGTGTTCCCCAGGATCTCCAGATTGACCCGCCGGAAAGCCGGGTCCAGCCGCCTGCAAGCGCCTTCGACGGCCTCCCCCAGCCTGTCCATGTCGGACAGGAACGCCATCCGCCTGTTCTTCGGAAGCTCCGACAGCCGCTGCACCGCGGGATCGTCCACCAGAAGCACCGAGTACCCCGGCAGGAACTGCACGTCCCCGATCACCGCGAAGCCCGCGTCCAGCCTGCGGAGCACGGCGGGGTTCTCCCCCCGCAGCGCACTGCCGATACGGTCCTTCCGCCAGTCACCGGTCACAGCACTGGCGCCTGCCTTCCCACAGCAGGCGTTCCTCGCTGCGTGGGTCGTTTTCCGGGGTCGGGTCCTCGGTGAAGACCATCGTCGTGCGAGTGGTCGTGTCGTAGGCGGGCCAGCCCGGGTTGCCCGTCTTCGCGAAGAAGAGCCAGGCCGTGTGCATCGCGTTCGCGAGGGGCTGGGGTGGGTGGGGGCCCAGCAGGGGGGTGTGTGAGGGGTCGTGGAGGCGGTTGAAGGTGAAGGGGAGGTCCAGGGCGTGGCAGGCGCCCAGGTGACCGTCGAACTGGGGGGAGCGCCAGGCGAATTCGTACAGGTGGGAGCCGGGGACCGACTCGGCCAGGCGGATGGCGGGGATGCGGTAGAACCAGTCCGTCGCCACCGCGGAGAGGAGTTCGCCCGGGGTGGCGGTGGGGCGGGTCGCCCGGTAGACCGGTAGGGCCTTGGCCGGGTCGAGGCCGTATGCCGTCGTTGTGGCGCGGAGTGCGGAGTCGGGAATCGCGTCCAGGAGTCCCGTGGGGACCAGGAACAGGCGGTACTCCTCGCGGTTGCTGCCGATCAGGAGGTCGACGCCGCAGTCGGGGCCGGGCAGGGACAGGCCGGCCGTGACCGGTTCGAAGGGCATCAGGTTGAGTGCCGCCTCGCCCCACAGGGCCGGCTCCGGGCGGGCGCTCACCTCCGCGCGGAGTTCGGCCTGGGCGGGGAGGAGCTCGGTCAGGGGGACCGCGGCGTAGGCCTCCAAGGTCGCTTCGATGCCGAGCTTCGCGGCCAGGCGGGCCGTGATCAGGGCCGCCGAGGGCGGGCGCAGGAAGTGGTGGCAGGCGCCGCTCTGCAGGATCGCCCGGTGGAACAGTCCACGGGCCATGCCGGTGGCCAGCAGGACGCCGATGCTCATCGCGCCCGCCGACTCGCCGAAGACCGTCACCCGGTCGGGGTCGCCGCCGAAGGAGGCGATGTTGGCGCGGATCCAGCGCAGCGCGGCCACCTGGTCCAGCAGCCCGCGGTTGTCCGGGACGCCCGGCAGGTGGAGGAAACCGTCCGAGCCCAGGCGGTAGTTGAGGGTGACGCAGACGACCCCGCCGCGGGCGAAGGCGCTGCCGTCGTACGCCGACGCCGAGCCCGAGCCGTTGGAGAACGCCCCGCCGTGCAGCCACACCATCACCGGCAGGCCGGCCCCCGGCTCCGGGGCGGGCGTCCAGATGTTGAGGTTCAGGCAGTCCTCGCCGGGGATGACGTCCTCCGGGATGAGGGCGTCGAAGGGCGGCGCGTAGGGCGCGTGCGGCGCGGTCGGGCCGTAGGCCGTGGCGTCGCGCACGCCCGCCCAGGGCTCGGGCGGGCCCGGCGCCAGGAAGCGGCGCGGGCCGAACGGCGGGGCGGCGTACGGGATGCCCAGGAAGGACGCCACGCCGCCGTCCGCGGAAGTGGAAACACTGCCGCGGACGGCGCCCTGCTCGGTCGTGCATACAGTGGTGCGTGGTGTCATGCCGTGAGGATCCCCAGCAGGGCCGCGCCGAACTCCTCCGGGCGTTCCAGATGCACCGCGTGCCCGGCGTCGGGGACGGCGACCTCGCGGACCGTGCCGCCGTGCGCCGCGTAGCGGCCCAGCACGTGGCGGGTCTGCGCCACCATCGGCTGGGCAGGTGTCCCGTCCCAGCCGGGCACCGCGCCGATCGCGCCCAGGTGCGCCAGGTCGAACATCGAGGTGTCCGAGACGATCACGTCGTCCTCGCCGCGGATCCACAGCACCGGCGGCTTGGGGTCGATCAGATGCAGCTCGTCGAGGCGGAAGCGCAGTGGGGAAAGGCAGTTGAGCACGCCCCGGGTGCCGGGAGCCACGCCCGGCCAGGCCGTGGACGGCACGCTGTCGCCCGGATAGTGGTCGTCGCCGGTCCGCGTGGTGAGCATGGAGTCGACGTACGCGTCCTCCTGCTCGCCCTCGGGGCGCCACGGCGGCTTGACGTAGCAGGTCGCCAGGACGGAGCGGGGCGCGACCGGGGAGTCCTCGCCGCGCTCGCCCTTGGCCAGCAGCGCGACGAACTCCGGGTTCGCCGTGCCGCCGCCCGAGCCCGCCCCGTCCTCGGAGTTGAGGGTTCCGTCCACCCCGTGCGTGCCGCCGAAGCCGTACGGGGAGACCGGGTTGACCAGGGTCAGGGAGCGCACCGCGGCCGGGTGGTCGCTCAGGTACTGCATGATCACGCCCCCGCCCATGGACCAGCCCACCAGGTGCGCCCGGTCGATTCCGAGGGCCGCCAGCAGTGCGGCGAGGTCGTCGGCGTGGTCGCGCAGGCCGCGCGTGGCGTCGATGGGCAGCGGGTCGGTGCCGCCGAAGCCGCGCAGGTCCAGCGCGATCGGGCGGTAGCGGTCCGGCAGCAGGGCCATGGTGGGGTGCCAGAAGGTGGACGAGGAGACGTTGCCGTGGACGAAGACGACCGGTTCGCCCTCGTCCCGGAGGTCGGTGACCTGGATGGTCAGGCGGTCGGTGGATAGCCGGCGGGTGCGGATGCTGCTGGTCATCGTCATCTGATCCTTTGGTCCTTTACGAGAGCCAGGTGGCGACCTGGGCGGCGGCCGAGCCGTTCCAGCCCAGCTCCAGGTGGTTGGCGCCGACGATGGTCGCGGTGCCGCCGACCGTGGGGATGCCGGTGGTGTCGAGCGCGCTGGCGATGAAGACGACACCGTCGCTCGGCCCGCGGTTCTCGTTGAAGATGCCGACGACGGTGGGGGATCCACCGGCCAGCAGGTAGGTGGTGACGGAGGCGGGTACGCCGGCGTCGTGCAGCGGTTTGATCAGCGAGCCGGCGTCGATGGCGGCCTGGATGCCGCTGCCCGCGGTGTAGAAGCCCTGGCCGCCGTAGTACGTCGTGTACCAGTCCTGCGCGGCGCCGTCGACCCCGTACCTCCCGTCCCAGCGGGCCAGCATCTGCCGCTGGCCGGGGTAGTTGTCGTAGCCGCCGGAGGGCGTCATCGAGAACTCGGGGTGCGCGGTGTACAGGCCGTAGCAGGTCATCCGCGAGTGCGGGGAGGGAGCGTTGACCGTGCCGCCGCACTCGGGCCAGATGGAGAAGTCGTGCGCCCAGCCGTGCGCGTACGGGTAGTCGTAGCCGCCGTTCGGACCGCCGACGGTGATCAGCCTGCGCACGTCGCCGGCGTACGCCCGCCCCCAGCTCGGCTTCAGCGACGACACGTACGCGCGGGTCGACATCTCGCCCTTGCTCCAGCCGACGAGGTCGACCTTGGCGACGCCGAGCTTCGCCTTGATGGCGGCGATGGCGTCGCCGACGATCTGCGCCTGCATCAGGTTGTCGCCCTGCTTGTGCGCGAAGCCGACGGCGAAGACGCGGTGGCCGCGCGCGGACAGGTACTGCATCAGCCCGGTGGACGGGCAGGACAGGGCGCCGCAGCCGTAGCCGCCCGCCTCGCCCGGGTTGGCCCAGGCGCGGTCCGCGGTGTCGTTGGCGCCGTGCACGAGCAGGACCGGTGTGGTGCGGCTGCCGGTGTTCCAGCCGGGGGCCGAGTAGAGCAGGAAGCGGCCGGAGCTCGGGCGGGAGACCCCGCCGAAGTACGTGACGCGCTTTCCGTCCTGGTCGCCGCGGCCGTCGGCCGGATAGCCCTCGGTGCGGAATCCGGGGGTGGTGTCGACGTAGCGCTCCACGCGCTCCCAGCCGTTGGTGACGGTGCCGGCTCCGTAACTCGCCTCGAGGGTGAGGTAGGAGGGTGGTTCGGCGGCCGACGCGGTGCCGGCGCCGGCCACCGGTCCGGCCGCCACGGCCATCAGCAGGGCGAGCAGCATCCGCCACCGGCCCGCACGGCTTCGTCTGTTCGGCATGTTCCCGCCCTCTCCTGCGCGCATCCACGGCTCCGTCCCACCGCGGCGGCCCACATTAGGCAGGAGGCAGGGAGGGAGGGCATGTGTGCGGAGCCCATAAGGAGGGAGGTCTATATAGGGCAGCAGCCCGCAGCCCGCAACCCACCTCGTTCAGCCGGCAGGCGGGTGCCGGGTGGACGAGGTGGGCTGCGGAATGCGTGAACGAAGGCCTCAGGCGACCTGCCCCGCCCGCCGCCGGCCACGCACCCGGTACCCGTACGCCGCCAGCACCACCGCCAGGCTGAGGAAGCTCAGCCCCACCTGCGGCCGGGTTTCCGGCATGACGACCATGACCGCGAGCACCCCGGCCATCCAGGCGATGGTCACGTAGGACAGGTACGGGAAGAGCCACATCTTCAGCCTGATCGGCTCACCGCCGTCGCACTCGATCCGCCTGCGCTGCCGCATCTGCGCCGCCACCAGCACGATGTAGTAGATGAGCTGGATGGCGCCGGAGGAGTTGATGAGGAAGATGAAGACCTGTTCGGGGAAGAAGTAGTTGGCGACCACGGCGAGGTAGCCCATCGACGTCCCCGCGAGGATCGCCCGGACCGGCACGCCGCGGGAGTTGACCTTGGCGAGGAACTTCGGCGCCTCGCCCTGCTCGGCCAGGGTGAGCAGCATGCGCGAGGTGATGTACAGGCAGGAGTTGAGCGAGCTGAGCACCGCGGTCAGCACGACCACCTGCATCATGACCGAGGTGTAGGGAACGCCCGCGGTGTCCAGGGCGACCGCGAACGGGCTCTTGATGATCTTGCCGGAGAACGAGAAGTCCCACGGCACGATGCACACGATCAGCAGCACCGACAGCACATAGAAGGTGAAGACCCGGTACATCACCTGCTTCGTGGCCTTGGCGGCGTACTCGGCCGGCTTCTCGGACTCGGCGGCCGCGATCGTGGCGATCTCGGCGCCGCCCATGGAGAACAGCACCGTCACGCTGCCGATCACCGCGGCCGTGACACCCATCGGGAAGAAGCCGCCCGAGCCGAACAGGTGGCTCAGGCCCGGACTGGGCCTGCCGGTGCCGCCGAACAGGAAGACCACCGCGACACAGGCGAAGAAGATGATCGCGGCGATCTTCACGGAGGCGAGCCAGAACTCCGACTCGCCGTAGGCCTTCACCGACAGCAGGTTGATGGCGGTCATCACCAGCATCAGGCCCAGGCACAGGGCCCAGGTGGGCACCGAGGGCAGATAGCCGCCCAGGATGCCGGCCCCGGCGACGGCCTCGATGGCCGCCACGACGACCCAGAAGTACCAGTAGAGCCAGCCGATGGTGAACCCGGCCCAGTTGCCGAGCCCGTGCCGGGCGAAGTTGGCCACCGAGCCCGCTGACGGCCGCAGTACGGCCATCTCGCCGATGGCCCGCATGACGAAGATCATCAGTACGCCGCTGACGGCGTAGCTCAGCACTGCCGCGGGACCGGTCTGGTTGATCACCGCGCCGGAGCCGACGAAGAGCCCGGCGCCGATGATGCCGCCGAGCGCGATCATCGTCAGGTGCCGGTTCTTCAGGGATCTCTTGAGTCCGCCGCCGGGGGCGGGGGCCTCTTCGTGGGGAACGGTCGAAACGGGTCGATCACTGGTCGTTGCCACGGTGGACCTCGTTCTTCTTCGAATACGACGAGGGGAAGGGGTAAGCCGGAGCCGTCCTGGGGGGTGCCCCGGTCGGGAGCACCCCGTGTCGCGCGCACCACGGGTCAGGAGCACCACGCGTGGGCGGCGGCCGCGTAGATCTCGACGATCTCGAGGTACTTGCTCGTCTCGACCCATTCGTTCGCCCAGTTGTAAGGGGGCGTGCCCGGGCCGATGTTGACCGAGTCGATACCGGCCTGCTTGAGGGGGACCATGTCGGTCCAGAACTGGATGCCGCGGAACACCGGGTCCCCGCCGGTGGTGCGCACCGCGTCGGCCACGGTGCGGGCGATGGGCGCCTCGGTGCCGATCTCGTAGGGCAGGCGCGGGCCGCTGAGCCAGTGAGGGCTGAACTCGACCGTCGCCTTGATCCGGGGGTCGTCGGCGCTCAGCTTGTCGATCATGGTGATGACCTGCTGCCGGACCGCGTAGGGGTCCTGGGACGGCAGCAGCCGCAGGTCCAGCGAGATCGTGCACCGGTCGGGGACCTGGTTGTGCTTGGTGCCGCCCTGGATGGTGCCGATGTTGAGGATCGGGCCGCCGGGAAGCTCCGGGTGGGGCTCGTAGGGCAGGGTGCCCTCCAGCTCGCGCAGGGCGGCCAGGATCGGCTCCATCGTCTCGATCGCGTTGAGTCCCAGGTGCTTGCCCGCGGTGTGGGCCTGCTTGCCGTAGGTCGTGATCTCCAGGTAGGCCGCGCCGCGGTGCACCGCACCGATGGTGTTGTCCGTCGGTTCGCCGCAGACGGCCGCGTCGGCGGTGAAGCCGGCGTCGAGCAGGGAACGGGTGCCGACCCCGCCTTCGAAGTGGCAGGACACGCCCTGGAAGACGAGGTCGCCGCGCGGGCGGGTGCCCGATTCCAGGACCCGGCGCATCACCGCGAGCGAAGCCGTGGTGGCGGCCTTCATGTCGGCGATTCCGGAACCGTGGATCCTGCCGTCGGCGACGTAGGGGGCGAACGGGTCGGTGTCCCAGTCCCCGGAGACCTCGTACGTGTCCAGGTGGCCGTTGAGGATCAGCGACCTGCCGCCGCCCGATCCCTTGATCCGGGCCCCGACGCTGGGCCGGCCCGGCATCGACTCCACGAGGCGCACCTCGTCCGCCCCCCACTGCCGGAGTTGGTCGGCGATGAACTCTGCGAGTTCCCGCTCCCGGCCCCAGGTGGAATCGATGGCCAGCGTCTGCAGGAGAAGTTCGAGGTCGCGGTTCGACATGGACTTGCGTCTCCGTCCGGCTGAGTGGTTGAGCTGGAGTGCAGGTCATTCAGCCAGCAAACGCGGAGTTAGAACAAACAGAATTATTTGAAATCAACCATCGAAGGAATCGATGGTTCCGCCCAGCGTCTCGGCGCATTGCTCGGCGAACGCGACGGCGCGGCGGCTGGGCGCGAGATCGGCGAGGCGCACGATGCCGACGTTCAGTCCGGGCGGTCGCGGGGCCAGCGGCCTGGTGACGATCTCCAGGCCGTCGTAGCTGATCGGGATCCCCGGGCGCTGGGTCAGCACCGAGTAGCCGAGGCCGTGGGCGACCAGCGAGCGGACCATCTCGAAGTTGGTCGCCCGGTAGCGCACGTTCGGCGTCAGGTCCTCGTCCTTGAACAGGGACAGGAAGTAGGTGGCGCCCGGCGGGAGGTCGAACAGGATCATCGGTTCGGCGGCCAGGTCCGCCGCGCCGACCTCGTCCCGGGCCGCCAGGGGGTGGCGGGCCGGCAGCAGGACGTAGGGCTCGGCGGCGTACAGCGCCGTCATCCGCAGGTCCTTCGCCAGCTTGAACTCGTCGGCCTCGTACATCAGGGCGATGTCGCAGCTGACACCGCGCAGCCGGCCCACGAGGTACTGGTCGGAGCCCTCGATGAAGCTCAGGTCCACGTCCGGGTACTTCGCGACGAAGTCGGCGATGACGCGGGGCAGCAGTACCGCCGCCAGCGTGCTGTAGCAGCCCACGACCAGGCTGCCCGACAGGGACGAGGTCACCGAGCGCGCCGAGTCGCGCAGTTCGTCGACGCCGGACAGCAGCCGCCGCGCGTCCGCCAGCGCCTGCCTCCCCGGGACGGTCAGCTTCAGTCCGCGGGCGTGCCGGAGGAACAACTGCACGCCGAGGTTCTCCTCCAGCTCGGCCAGCGAGGTGGAGACCGCCGACTGGGTCAGGTGCACCTTCGCGGCGGCGGCGGTGACGCTGCCCGTCTCGGCGGCGGCGACGAAGTACTCGAGCTGTCGAAAACTGATCTCGTGCATGGCCACGCGGTCCTCTCTGCCGCCCGAAACGTATAAGTGAAATCGAAGGCTGTCCACAAAAAGTTCTGTTGGTCCTATGGCAGAGCCCGCTCACATACTTCTCGGCAAGTCAGCACGGCACTTTCCCCTAAGGAGGCGAAGTCGTGCCAAGCCCCGAGACAGATGTGCAGACGGCCACGATCACGTCGGTCCCGGCCGCCCGGTTCCGGGCCGCCATGGGTGCCGCGGCCACCGGTGTCACCGTGGTCGCCACGGACGGCCCGTCGGGCCGGTTCGCGCAGACGGTGAGCGCGATGTGTTCGGTGTCCGAGGACCCCCCGAGTCTCCTGGTGTGCGTCAACCAGCGAAGCCCGATGAACGAGGCGATCCAGGCTCACGGGTCGTTCGCGGTCAGCGTCCTGGGCAAGCAGCACGACCACGTCGCGGACACGTTCGCCGGCCGGCCCTGGCCGGGCAAGGAGAAGTGGGACTTCACCTGCGGCGAGTGGGCGCGAACGGTGTCGGGTGCGCCGCGGGTCGCGGACGCCGTCGCGTCCTTCGACTGCGAGCTGCACACCGTGCTCACCGTCGGCACTCACCACGTCTACGTCGGTGTGATCCGCGACGTCACCGTCGCCGGCGGCACCCCGCTCGTCTACAGCGGCCGGCGGTACGCGCGGCCCGAGACCTTCCCGCCGTCGACGTTCCCGGACTTCCCCGGGTCCGGTCCGGTGCACCACCAGCAGCAGAGGACGACACGATGATCCGTACAGGTGACGAGTACCGCGAGTCCATCAGGGACGGCCGGCAGGTCTGGGTGGACGGGGAGAAGGTCGACGACGTCACCCGGCACCCGATGTTCAAGCCCATCGTCGACGTCCGGGCCCGGATATACGACCTGGCGCACGAAGAGGCCACCCAGGCCCGGATGACCTACCAGGACGCCGGGACCGGTGAACTCAACGCGGTCGCGAACAAGCTGCCCCGCACCCGGCAGGACTGGCACGACAAGCGGGCCGCGGTCGAACTGGTGCAGCGGGCCGCGGGCGGGGTCGCCACCCGCGTCGGCGACGAGACCATCGGCGAGATGTGGTCCCTCTACGACGGCCAGGACGTGCTCAACGAGGTCGACCCGCGCTTCTCCGAGAACATCCGGCGGCACATCGCCCGGGCCGTCACCGCGGACCCGTTCCACGTCTCGGCCAACACCGACCCCAAGGGCGACCGGTCCAAGGCGCCCAAGGACCAGGACCCGGACATGCTGCTGCACGTCGTGCGGGAGACCGACAACGGGATCGTGGTCCGCGGCGCCAAGTACGAGACCGCCGCGGCCTACGCCAACCAGGCCTTCACCAAGCCGACGATCGCCAACTGGGGCAACGACGCGATGTCCGACTACGCGGTCGGGTTCATGCTGGACATGGGCGCTCCGGGCCTGAAGTTCGTCTGCCGCAACGGGTTCGCGGGGCGCGCCCCGGCGAGCGACTACCCGCTGGCGAACCGGGTCGACGAGGTCGAGTCGCTGGTGATCTTCGACGACGTCGAGATCCCGTGGGAGGACGTGCTGTTCTACCAGCACACCCGCGCCGCCTCCTTCATCCGCGCCACGCTGCACCGGTACAGCGCCTTCCCGTTCGTGCAGCGCACCCTGCACCTGGCGGACCTGATGATCGGCGCCGCCCTGTGGAACGTGAAGCAGACCGGGCTGGAGAAGCAGCCCGCCGTGCAGGAGAAGCTGGCCCAGCTGGCCTGCTATCGGGAGAGCGTCAACGCGCATCTGACGGCCGCCATCGCCATGGCCGAGCCGAGCCCGGGCGGTCTGCTGATGCCGAACCAGTCCCTGCTCTACACCGGCCGTGTGGTCGCGCTGTCCCAGCTCCCGGTCATGATGCACACCGCCCGCGAGCTGTGCGGCGGCCAGATCTGCATCACCCCGGACGCGGCGACGTTCGCGGACCCCGAGGTCGCCCCGTGGCTGGAGAAGTACTACACGGTGAACGAGAACTGGGTGGCCGAGGACCGGCGCCGGCTGCTGGCCTTCGCGCGCGACCTGCTCAACAGCGACTACGCCGGGCACCGGTTGACGTTCCAGCTGTTCGCGCAGTCCCCGCCGTTCGCCCAACTCGGTGCGGTGTACCGCAACTTCGACTTCAGCGGCCCGCTGGACCTGGTCAAGGCGGCGGCCGAGCTGTCCGACAAGGTCGACGCGTCGCGCTGACCGCGCCGCGCGCCCGCACAGTGAGGATCATCCATGACGTTTTCCCTGGTCGCCCGTGACGAGACCACCGGCGCGTTCGGTGTCGTCGTCACCTCTTCGAGCCCCGCGGTCGCCGCGCGGTGCGCTCACGTACGCAGCGGCGTCGGAGCCGCCGCGTCGCAGAACGTCACCAATCCGGCGCTCGGGCCGCGTCTGCTGCGGCTGCTGGCGGAGGGCGTGGACCCGAAGCACGCGGTCGCGGCCGCCGTCGCGTCGGACGAGTACAGCGGCTACCGGCAGTTGGCGGTGGTGGACGCGACGGGGCGGACCGCCGCCTTCTCCGGCGAGGGCACGCTGGGCACCCACCGGGCCGTCGAAGGCAGCGGTGTGGTCGCGGCCGGCAACCTGCTCTCGGACCCTGGCGTGGTGGACGCCATGCTGGCCGCCTACGAGCGGGCCGCGGGCGCCGAGTTCGAGGAGCGGCTGCTGGCGGGCCTGCTGGCCGGCCGGGACGCCGGAGGGGAGGAGGGGCCGGAGCACTCGGCGGGCCTCGTCGTCGTGCACGAGGTGAGCTGGCCGGTCACCGACCTGCGGGTGGACTGGGCGGACGACGACCCGATGGGCGAGCTGGAGCAGCTCTGGCGGCGGTGGGCGAAGGAGAAGCGGGACTACCTGTCGCGTGCGCTGCACCCCGCCGAGGCACCGAGCTACGGCGTGCCGGGTGACCTGTGAGCACGCTCAAGGACCGGGCGGCAGCGCGGCTGCCCGGTCTGTCCGACCGGATTCTGCGCCTGTCCCACCGCCTGCACGCCCATCCCGAGGTCGCCTGGGAGGAGCACCGTGCGGCGCGGTGGGTCGCCGAGGAGCTGGACGGCCTCGGCTACACCGTCGAGCCGGAGTTCTGCGGACTGCCGACCGCGTTCCGGGCCCGGATCGGCGGCGGCCCGCTCAACGTCGCGATCTGCGCCGAGTACGACGCGCTGCCCGGCCTCGGACATGCCTGCGGGCACAACGTCATCGCCGCCGCTGCGGTGGGCGCAGCCGGGGTGCTGGCCGACGTCGCGGACGACGCCGGGCTGACCGTCACCGTGCTCGGCACCCCGGCCGAGGAGGGCGGCGGCGGGAAGATCCTGATGCTCGACCGGGGCGGGTTCGACGGTGTGCACGCCGCCATGATGATCCACCCCGGCCCGCTCGACGTCGCCCGGGCGCGGCCGTTCGCCGTGGCGCACCACAGGATCCGCTACCACGGGCGGGCCTCCCACGCGGCGGCCTACCCCGAGTACGGGCGCAACGCCGCGGACGCGTTCACCGTCGCCCAGACGGCGATCGGGCTGCTGCGCCAGCACCTCGGTCCGGGAACCCGGGTGCACGGCATCGTCACCCGCGGCGGGGAGGCCCCGAACGCGATTCCCGAGCTGACCGAGGGCCGCTGGTACGTCCGCGCGGAGAACCTGGCCGACCTCGCGGAGGTCGAGACCCGGGTGAACCGGTGCTTCGAGGCCGGGGCCCTCGCGACGGACTGCCGGCTGGAGGTCGAGCCGGAGAGCCCGCCGTACGCCGACTTCGTCACCGACGAGGACCTGCTCGCGCTCTACGTCGCCAACGCCACCGCGCTGGGCCGTGAGTTCCCCGAGCCGAGCGCGGCCTCCCGGATGAACCGGGCGTCCACGGACATGGGCAACGTCTCGCACCGGCTGCCGGCCATCCATCCGTACCTGGGCATCGACTCGCTTCCGGCGGTCAACCACCAGAAGGAGTTCGCGGCGCACTGCGTCAGCCCGGCCGCCGACCGTGCGGTCCTCGACGGCGCCGTCGCCCTGGCCTGGACCTCCCTCGACCTCGCCGCCCACGACGACGTGCGCGGGCGGCTGCTCAAGGACGGGACCTGATGGTCCGGGCACTCCGCGAGCACGGGCGAACCCGGCCCGCCCCCACCGAGGACCCCGACCACCGGCTGTGGGCCTGGGTGCCGGTCGGCCGGCGGCCTGCGTCGCTGACCGGGCGGCCGAATGGCGCGGGCGAGGGGCTTGCGGCGGCGGTTGGCGGGGAGCCGGCGGTCGTTGCGGTTACGGGTCGGGGGTTTCTCGCGAGGGTTGGTGGGGAGCCGCCGGCCGTCGTGGGCGCGGGGTGGGAACGGGGGTTTCCGGCGGAGGCCGGTTGGGAGTCGGCGGTCGTGGGCCGGTACCGGGGGTTCCTGGCGGAGGCCGGTTGGGAGTCGGCGGATGCGGGTCGGGGCCGTTATGGGCTCGGGCCTTTTCGGGCCGTTGGCTTGTTCGTCGTCCGTGGTGCCTTCGCAGGTGGAGGTCGCGGGCGAGCCATGAATGTCATCAAGCAGAAAGGCGGGGCGGCATGACGACCTCGTTTCGCACCGAGCGGGACCTGATCGGTCGCCTCGACGTGCCCGACGGCGTGCGCTGGGGCATCCACACCGCCCGCGCCCTGGAGAACTTCCCGGTGTCGGGCACGCCGATCTCGTCGTACCCCCACCTGGTGAGCGCCCTCGCCACGGTCAAGCAGGCGGCCGCGCTCGCCAACCGGGACCTCGGCCTCCTCGACGAGTCCCGCGCCCGGGCCGTCGTCGAAGCCTGCGAGCAGATCCGGAAGGGAGACCTGCACGAGGAGTTCGTGGTCGACGTCGTGCAGGGCGGGGCCGGCACCTCGACCAACATGAACGCCAACGAGGTGATCGCCAACCGGGCCCTGGAGATCCTGGGCCGCCCCCGGGGCGACTACGCGCATCTCGACCCGCACGGACACGTCAACCTCGGGCAGAGCACCAACGACGCCTATCCCACGGCGCTGCGGGTGGGGCTCTGCGAGGCGGCCGACGACCTGCTCGCCGCGCTGGCGCTGCTCGAGGACGCGTTCCGGGCCAAGGCGGCGGAGTTCGCCGGCTTCCTCAAGATGGGCCGGACCCAGTTGCAGGACGCGGTGCCGATGACCCTGGGGCAGGAGTTCGGCGCGTTCGCCGTCATGCTGGCCGAGGACCAGCAGCGCCTGCGCGAGGCCCGGGAACTGCTGCTGGAGGTCAACCTGGGCGGCACGGCGATCGGCACCGGGTTGAACGCCCCCGCCGACTACGCCCGGCTGGCCACCCGGCACCTGGCGGCGCTCACCGGCCGGCCGTTCGTCTCCGCCGCGGACCTGGTGGAGGCCACCCAGGACGTGGGCGCGCTGGTGTACTTCTCGGGGGTGCTCAAACGCACGGCCGTGAAGCTGTCCAAGGTGGCCAGTGATCTGCGGCTGCTCTCCTCGGGCCCGCGGGCCGGTCTGGCCGAGATCCGGCTGCCCGCGGTGCAGGCGGGATCCAGCATCATGCCGGGCAAGGTGAACCCGGTGATCGCGGAGATGGTGAACCAGGTCGCGTTCTGCGTGGTGGGCAACGACGTCACGGTGTCGATGGCCGCCGAGGCGGGACAACTCCAGCTGAACGCCTTCGAACCGGTCGTCGCCCGCTGCCTGTTCCAGGGGCTGACCGAACTGACCTCCGCCTGCCGCCTGTTGGCGACCAGGTGCGTGCACGGCATCACCGCCGACCAGGACCGGCTGCGGACGGGTGTCGAGCGCTCGATCGGACTGGTGACCGCGCTGGTACCGCATCTGGGGTATCACCGGGCGACCGAGGTGGCCCAGGCGGCCCTGCGCAACGGAACCAGCGTGGTCGAGGAGATCCGCGCCCAGTACCTGCTCGACGACACGACGCTGGTCACCCTGCTCGGCGACCCCGAACGGCTCGTGGGCCCGCGGCGCGAGCGGCGGTCCGACGGCTGAACCGGCACGGCGGGGAGGACGGGCTCGAAGTGGAGCCCACCCTCCCCGCCGTGAGATGTCAGGAGATCGCCGGCAGCGGCTCCGCCTCCGCGGTGGCCGGCTGAGCGGCCTCCCGCCGCACGCGGACGGTGTGCAGTCGCGCCGTGCACCAGATGCCAACCGCCGAGATGACCATCAGCAGCAGGGCCGGGGGCCAGTAGTGGCCGCCCGCCAGCGCGGCCAGGGACACACAGGCCACCGGTGCGAAGCCGCCGAAGATCAGGTTGCAGACCTGGTACGACAGGGAGATCCCGGTGTAGCGGACGTGCGGTTCGAAACCTTCGGCGAGGATCGCGGCGATCGGTCCGTACAGGGCCGACATCACGAACCGCATCGCGAGCATCATCAGGTAGATCAGCGCGACGCTGCCCGTGCCCATCACCATGAACTGCGGCGCCGCCAGGACGACGACTCCGGCGAGTCCGGCGATGACGACCTTGTGCGCGCCGACGCGGTCCCCGAGCCAGGCCAGGCCCGGGGTCACCAGCAGTTCGAGGAAGGCCGCCAGCGTCAGGCCGTTGAGCAGCATCGACTCGGACAGGTGCAGGTGCCCGGTGCCGTAGGACAGCAGGTAGCTGGTCACCACGTAGTAGCCGCCGGTGGCCGTGGCCAGGGCGAAGACGCCGACCAGCACGGTACGCCAGGCCTTCTGGAGCACCTCCGCCACCGGCAGCTTGGCCTCACTCCCGTGCTCCTCGCGCTCCTCGCGCACCTCGGACATCACCGGCGAGTCCTCGAGCTTGACGCGGATGACGAGTCCGATGGCGACGAGGACGGCGGAGGCGAGGAACGGCACGCGCCAGCCCCAGCTGAGGAACGCGTCGTGGCCGAAGAGGTTCATCAGGCTGAAGGCGCCGGTGGACAGCAGGGCGCCGACGGACGAACCGAGCTGGGCGAACGAGCCGAAGAAGGTCCTCCTGCCCTTCGGGGCGTTCTCCACCGCGATCAGCACCGCGCCGCCCCACTCGCCGCCGATCGCGACGCCCTGGACCAGGCGCAGGACGATGAGCAGGACCGGAGCCAGGGCACCGACCTGGGCGTAGGTCGGCAGCAGGCCGATGGCGAAGGACGCGATGCCCATCATCAGCAGGGTGATGACGAGGGTCTTCTTGCGTCCCACTCGGTCGCCTATGTGCCCGAACACCACGCCGCCGAGCGGTCGCAGCAGGAAGCCGACGGCGAACGTGCCGAAGGCGGACAGGGTCTTGAGCAGTGAGGGCATGTCCGCGGGGAAGAACACGTCGTTGAAGACGATGGCCGCGGCGGTGGCGAAGGCGTAGAAGTCGTACCACTCGATCGAGGTGCCGGCCAGGGCGGCCAGCGCGGCTCTGCGCGCGTTTCTCGGATCGGGCTGGTGGGTGCGGTCCGGCATGCGGGACCTCCGGCTGAGGGTGGGGACGGGGGAGCGGGAGAGCGGCGCGGCGGTGCGCGCCGCTCCCGGGGGAAGGGGACGGAGCGGGGACGCGAGCCTCAGCGGCCGGGGGCCGCCCAGGCGCGGGTGCCGCCGATCCAGGTCTCGCGCACGCCGATGCCGGCGAGTTCGTCGGCCGCGGTGTGCAGGGGGTCGGCGTCGAGGACGACGAAGTCGGCGAGCATGCCAGGGGCCAGCGCGCCCACCGCGTGCTCGCGGTGCAGGGCGCGGGCGGCCGCGGCGGTGTGTGCGTGCAGGCCGTCGGCGACCGGCAGCCGCAGTGTCTCGTCGCCCAGGACGGTGCCCAGGACCGTGCGCCGGGTGGCGGCCGCGGAGACCGCCTCCAGCGGGGCGGGCGGGGCGACCGGCGCGTCGGAGCTGAACACGACCGGAACGCCGGCCGTGAGGCAGCGGCCTGCGGGGTTGTAGCGGTGGCCGAGCTCGCCGACGGCGGTCAGCGTGCCGTCGCCGGTCCGCAGGTGGTGCTGCGGCTGCATCACCGGGACGACCCCCAGCGCGCCCATGCGCTCGATCTGCTCGTCGGTGGGCAGGCCGCAGTGCTCGATACGGTGCCGCATGTCCGGCCGGGGCCGGTCCGCCTGCGCCTTCTCGACCGCGTCGAGGACCATGCCGATGGCGTACGGGGACTGGGCGTGCGTCGCCGTCTGCAGACCCGCGCGGTGAGCCCGAGCGACGATCTCCGCGTACTCCTCGACCGAGTGGTACAGCTGGCCGTGGTGGCAGCAGTCGGTGGCGTAGCCCTCGGGGAAGTAGGCGGTCCAGCCGCCCAGCGTGCCGTCGGCGTAGAACTTGACGCCCTGCACACGGAACAGGTCGCCGCCGAAGCCGTGGACGACGCCGAGTTCGAGCGCGGTGTCCAGCAGCGCGGAGGTGAGGTACGCCGACACCCGCATGCGCAGGGAACCGGACTCCTGCGCCCTCAGATAGGTCTCCATCTCGCGGCGCGAGGCCTGCGCGTCGCCGACGGTGGTGACACCGGCGGCCAGGAAGACCTCCTGGGCACGCGCCAGATGGCCGGCCATGACGGCGTCCGGTTCGGTGAGGTGGAAGTTCGGGCCGTGGTTGCCGATCTTCACCCCGCCCGGCCCGGTGAGCAGGTCGCACGCGGCGTCCCACAGCTGCCCGTCGGGCTCGCCGGAGGCGAAACGGCCGATGCTGCCCCCCTCGGGATCCGGGGTGCCGGCCGTGATGCCGCAGGTCCGCAGCGTGTGGGAGTTGACGACGCCGCCGTGACCGGAGGCGTTCATGACGTAGACCTCGCGGTCGTCGGCGACGCGGTCGAGGTCATGGCGGGTGGGGTGGCGGTGTTCGGCGAGGCGGCGGTGCTCGTAGCCGAAGCCGCGCACCGGGACTCCGGCGGGCAGGCCGCGGGCGGCCTCGCGCAGCACGTCGACCAGGGTGTCGATGTCCGGTACGCGCTCGGGCCGGCAGTCGACCCAGGCCAGGGCCTGGCCGTACATCACCGGGTGGCAGTGCGCGTCGACGAAACCGGGGTGGACCAGACCGCCGTCGAGCTCCAGCTCGCGGTCCACGCGGCCGAGCGCGGCGCGGGCGTCGTCGGCGGTGCCGACGTGCACGATCCGGTCGCCGCGCACGGCCAGGGCTTCCGCGCGGGTCGTGGTGCCGGCGGCGGCGATCGCGGCGCCGGTCACCAGCAGGGTGCGGTCGGGGGCGTCGAGGGGGTGGTGCATGGGGCCTGCTTTCGACCAGGGGACGCCGAAGGTGCGCGGAGGCGACGCTACGGCTGATTCGTTCGCCTGGACGATAGATAACGAACGACAGATTGGCTAGAGGTGCTCCGCGAAAAAATTTCGGAAGCCATCGGTGGTCTTTGATTACGGATCGTTCGTCAGAGGGGGTGGCTGCCCGCTGTTCCCGCTCCGGCGTCCGGTGCCGGTGCCGGGGCTCCCGGGTCGTAGCGCTCCTTCACCAGTTCCATGTGCAGCCAGCTCTCCACGCCGCTCACCTGCTCGCACGCCCGCATCCGCTCCAGGGTGGCCAGGAGTGCGGGCAGTGACTCGGCCGTGATGGTGCCGACCAGATCGGCCCGGCCGAGGCAGGCGGACAGGAACGACACGCGGTCCCAGGAGGCGAGCTGCTCGGCCACGGGATCCGCGGGACCGTCCAGGCGCACCGCGAAGCCGCAGAGATGGCCCATGCCCAGCAGTTCGGGCCGCACCAGGGCGAGCACCTTCGCGACGCCGCCGTCGAGCAGCCGCAGCGTGCGGGACCGGGTGGCGCCCGCCGACAGCCCCACCCGGTCGGCGAGTTCGGCGAACGGCAGCCGGCCGTCGCGCTCCAGCTCGTCCAGGATCCGCCGGTCCAGCTCGTCGAGTTCGGCGGCGGCCGGGGGGTCGGGCAGCAGGTAGGGGTCCTTCAGCTGGCGGGTGGTGATCAGCGGATCGACCGTCCGTACGCCCGGCAGGGTGCGCACCCGCTCGATCGCCCGGTCCAGCTCGGCGAACCCCTCGGTGCGCAGTTCGGTCATGATGGCGCGCTGCCCCGCCGTGAGGGTGACGAACGGTGCCTGGGGCATCGCGGCGATGGCGCGCGCCACCGGTCCGGCCGCTCCGTTGGTGTCGATCGACAGGTGCGCCGAGGCGGTCAGCCCGCGCACGGCGGGGTGCACGATGGCCACCACGCGCACCGCGCCGGAGTCCAGCATCCGCTGGACCCGGGCCCGGGTGGCGGGCCGTGACAGGCCCACGCGCTGGGCCAGCGTCTCGTAGGTGAGGCGGCCGTCGTTCTGCAGCTCGCGCACGACAGTGAGGTCGGTGTGGTCCAGATCCACCTGGGCTGTTCCCCTCGGTTCCTTCGGTGTGTCGGCCCGTGGTGCGGTGGCGCCCGGGTCCGGTGTCATTCTCGGGCATCGTCCGCCGGGTCCACCGGCGGGTGATGCGCATCACTGCGCGGTCGAGTCAATCACCAATGGACATCAGATCAGTCGAAACGTAAGTTGAGGGCGTTTCGAACGGTCGAATCAGTTGAGGAGGTCGCCGTGGGGCAACCCGTGGTCGTCTACACGGACCTGGGCGAGCTGGACCCGGAGCCGGGCGTCCGGCTCCTCACCGACGCGGGTTTCGCCGTGCGGATCGCCGGCAGCCGCGACCCCGAGGCCATCGCGGCCGCGGCCCATGACGCGGTGGCGCTGATCGTCGGTTACGCACGCGTGGACGAGACCCTCCTCGAGCGCCTGCCGCGGCTGCGCGTCCTCGCCACCATGTCGGCCGGGTACGACATGATCGACGCCGCCGCGGCCCGCCGCCGCGGCCTGTGGGTGACCAACCTGCCCGGCACCGCCACCGAGGACGTCGCCGTCCACGCCCTCGCCTCGGCCCTCTCCCTCGTACGCCGACTGCCGCAGGCCGACGCCGTCGTGCGCGGCGGGGGCTGGGCCACCGACTTCGCCAGGGCCGAACTGCCGCGCCGAGCCAGCGGTTTGACGCTGGGATTGGTCGGGATGGGCCGCATCGCCCGGGAACTCGTCCGGATCGCGACTCCTGTCTTCGGCCGCCTCGCCGCGTACGACCCGCAGGCCGACCCCGCCGGATGGCCGGCCGGTGTCGACCGGCTCGGGCTCGACGAACTGGTGGGCGCGGCGAACGTGCTGTCCCTGCACGTCCCGCTCACCGGCCGCACCCGGGGCATGGTCGACGACGGACTGCTTGCCCGCATGCGACCGGGCGGCCTGCTGGTGAACGTCTCCCGCGGCGAGCTCGTCGACCCCGAGGCCCTGCTCCGGGCGCTCGACAGCGGCCGGCTCGCCGGAGCCGCCCTCGACGTCCTGCCCGTGGAGCCCCCGCCCGCCGACGACCCGCTGCGCGGCCACCCGCGCATCCAGCTGTCCCCGCACAGCGCCTTCCTGTCCGACGCCTCGCACCGCGCGTACGTGTGCGAGCCCGCCGAGAACGTCGTCGCCTGGCAGCGCACCGGCCGTCCCCTCACGCCCGTCATCGACCCCGAGGCCTGAACAGTCCCGAAGGAGCCCCCATGACCGACCTGCTGAGCACACCCGCCACCCGGAGCCCGGCCGCGCCGGCCCTCGATCCGGCCGCCGAGGAGCTGCGGCTGCGCCGCGAACTGGCCGCCGTCTACCGGCTCGTCGCGCACTTCCGCATGACCGACCTCATCTTCACGCACATCTCGCTGCGGCTGCCGGGCCCGGACCACCACTTCCTGATCAACCCCTACGGCCTGCTGTTCGAGGAGATCACCGCCTCGAACCTGGTGAAGATCGACCTGTCAGGCAACCCGGTCGAGCCGACCCCCTACCCGGTCAACCCGGCCGGTTTCGTCATCCACAGCGCGATCCACGCCGCGCGCGAGGACGCGCACTGCGTGCTGCACACCCACACCAAGGCGGGCTGCGCCGTCGCCGCCCAGCGCGACGGGCTGCTGCCGGTCAACCAGATGTCGATGGAGTTCCACAACCGGGTCGGCTACCACGACTACGAGGGCGTCGCCCTCAATCTCGACGAACAGCGGCGCCTCGTGGCCGACATAGGCGGCCACCCCGCCCTGATCCTGCGCAACCACGGGCTGCTGACGGTCGGCGAGAGCGCGGCCCAGGCGTTCCTGCGCATGTACTACCTGGAGAAGGCCTGCGAGATCCAGGTGACCGCGCAGGCGGGCGGCGGCCCCCTCGTCGTCCCGCCGGCCGAGGTCTGCGAGTACACCGCCCAGCAGCTCGCGGGCGAGGCGACCTCGGACTTCGAGGACGCCGACGCGTACGGACTCGCCTGGGCGGCGCTGCTGCGCCTGCTCGACCGGACCTGCCCCGACTACAAGGACTGACCACCGTCCCCACCGCCCCGGCAGGGGAACGCGGTCAGACGAGCCGGCGGTGGACGCGCAGCGCCAGGTGCAGGGCCAGCGCCCGGGGCGTTCCCGTCGGATCGCCGCCCAGGAGGTCGAAGGCGCGCTGCAACCGCGCGTAGAGGGACTGGCGTTGCAGATGCAGTTCCGCCGCCGCGCGGGTCTTGTTGAAGCCGGTCTCGAAATACGTCTCCAGAGTGGTGAGCAGGAGGTCGCGTTCCTCGTGCCGCAGGGTGAGCAGGAGCCCGAGCTGTTCCCGTACGAGCCGCTCCGCCGGGATGCGCAGCTCGTCGTCGAGCAGCAGCCGCTCCGCACTCAGTTCGGTGGCGTCGACCACCCCGGCCCGGAACGCGCGCGTGGGGCGGCGCACGCACTCCAGCGCCGCGCCCAGCGAGACGGCCGCGTCCTCCAGGGCCGGCATCAGCGGGCCGACTGCGATCGCCGTCCGGTCGGACGAGCGCCACTCGATGAGATCGGCGACGAGCCGGGCCCGCAGGCCGGCGGCGCCGTTGCGGTCCCGCAGTGACAGGAGCGTGTGCACGGCGAGCGGGGACGGCACGTCGACCGCGGTCCGGCCGTAGCGGGACAGCAGATCGTCCAGGCGGCGCAGTTCGGCCGACGGCCCGGTGGCGCGGGCGGCCACCCCGATGACCGGCGCGTCGGCGCTGAAACCGATCGACACGCCCAGCCGGCGGATCCGCTGCGGATGCGCGCCGTCCGCGGCGGCCAGCCGGACGAGTTCACTCGCGGCGAACTCCCGCGGGCCCGGCGCCCGGAACCGCAGCAGTGCCAGCTTCAGCGCCTCCACCGTCCGGTCCTGCGCAAGTTCCAGCGTCTCGACGTCCGCGTCGGCGTCCGGGTAGAGCACGAGGGTGGCCGCGGGGACCCCGCGGATCGTCAGCCGTGTCCCCATGCCGCCGAACGGGTTCGGCTCCTCCCGCGCGGGCCCGCTCCCCGGGTCCTCCTGCGGGCTGCTGACGGTGATGAGCCGGTCGTTCGCGTCGAAGACGGCGGCCGTCGCCGACGTGTGCCGCACGAGCGCGTCCAGCACCTCCTGTACGCCACCGCCCTCGGCGAGCAGCTCGGACTGCTCCTGGGAGAGCGCGTCCACCGAGCGCAGCCGTGCCACGGAGTCGTTGATCAGGGCGCCGTTGATCACCTCGGCGACCTCCACGAACGGGACCACCCGCCGCAGCTCGACGACCGGGAACTCCCGCGCGGCCGCCTCCTCGACGAGCGGCGCCGGAACCTCCCGGAGCTCGCCGCCGGTCTCGATCGCGACGCCCGTGACTCCCCGGACGGCCAGGCTCCGGACGTACGCGCGCTGCTCGCCCTCGCTCGCGCGGGCCAGCATGGTGCCGCCGGTCAGCAGCAGCTCACCGCCGCGCAGCAGCGGCGCCACCTCCAGGACCTCGCTCGAGTGGAGCCAGCGCACGGTCCGCTCCAGAGCCCGCGATCCGGCCAGGACCCGGGGCTCGGCCGGTGCGAGGCTCGGATGGGCGAGGACCCGCGAAAGCGACATCAGCATGACGATTTGTTTAGCACGGCGGGACAACTGTATGACAGATCGTTTCTTGTTCCGTGTGACCTGGACCACCAGGATTGCGGGGCAAGCGGCCCGCCCCAGCGTGCGAACAGGCCGTCTCAACCTGGGGGTCAACCCATGTCTGCTTCTTCCGCACCCTCGTCCCCGCCACCGTCCACCGTCCCCGAGGTCGAGGCCGCGTTGCAGCCCGTCCCGGAGTCGGCCCGGACCAACAGCGTGTCCGGCCAGTTCTGGATCTGGTGCGGCGCCAACATCGCTCCCATCAACTGGGTCCTGGGGGCGCTCGGCGTCAAACTCGGTCTGGGCCTGTCCGACACGCTCATCGTGCTGGTCGTCGGCAACCTCATCGGCATGGCCTTCTTCGGCGTCTTCGTGCTCATGGGCCAGCGCACCGGTGTGACCGGCATGGTCCTGGGGCGCGCCGCCTTCGGACGCCGCGGCAACTATCTGCCCGCCGGCATCCAGGCGTTCCTGGCGATCGGCTGGTGCTCGGTCAACACATGGATCATCCTGGACCTCGTCATGGCCCTGCTGGGCAAACTCGGCCTGGTCGATCCGCACGGCGCCAACCACGCGTGGAAGATCGCGGTCGCGGCCGTGATCATGGCGGTCCAGGTGTGCATCTCCTGGATCGGCTACCGCGCGATCTCCGCCTTCGAACGCTGGACGGTACCGCCCACCATCGTGGTCCTGGTGGCCATGTCGGTGGTGGCCTGGTTCTTCCTCCACATCGACTGGTCGTACGCGGGTCCGCCCGGACACGTGCTCACCGGCGGCGCGCGCCTGGCCGCCATGACCGGAGTGATGACCGCGATCGGCATCGGCTGGGGCATCACCTGGTTCACCTACGCCGCGGACTACTCGCGCTTCGTCAGCACCGGCATGCCCCGGCGCAGGCTCTATCTGGCCAGCACCCTGGGGCAGTTCATCCCCGTGGTGTGGCTGGGGGTGCTCGGCGCCACCCTCGCCACCAAGAACGGCTCCGTCGACCCGGGCCGCCTCATCGTCGACAACTTCGGGGCGCTCGCCATCCCCGTGCTCCTGCTCGTCCTGCACGGCCCCGTGGCGACCAACATCCTGAACATCTACACCTTCACCGTCGCCACCCAGGCCCTGGACATCCGGGTGCCGCGGCGCACGCTGAGCAGCGTGGTCGGCGTGCTGTCCATGGTTGCCGTGGTCTTCTTCATCTACCAGTCGGACTTCGCCTCCGTCCTCGACACCTGGCTGGTCGGACTGGTGGCCTGGGTGTCCACCTGGGGCGGCATCATGCTCGTCCACTACTACCGGGTCGAGCGCGGCTCGATCCAGGTCGACCGGCTCTTCGACCCCGTGGGCACCCGGCGGCTGCCCGACGCCAACTGGGCCGGCTACACCGCGTTCTTCGCCGGCGTCCTCGCCACCTGGCTGTTCATGTACGGGGTGATCCCGGTCTTCCAGGGGCCCGTCGCCGTCGCCCTCGGCGGCGTGGACCTGTCGTGGCTGGCCGGCGGGGTCACCAGCGCGACGGTCTACGCGGTGCTCGGACCGCGTGCGGCACGCCCGGCCCGGTCCGCCGCCCTCCCCACCGTCCCGGAAAGGACCGACGATGAACTTCCCCTGGCCTGACGGCCGCCGCGCCGCCGCCGCGTTCACCTTCGACGTCGACGCCGAATCGTGCGTCCTCGCGCACGACCCCTCGGCCTCGTCGCGGATGTCGCTGATGACCCACCAGGCCTACGGCCCACGGGTCGGTGTGCCCAGGCTGCTGCGACTGCTGCGGCGCCAGGACGTGAAGGCCACGTTCTTCGTCCCCGGATTCACCGCCGACACCTATCCCGACATGGTGCGGAGCATCGTCGACGAGGGGCACGAGGTGGCGCACCACGGCTACCTCCACGAGCCGATGCGGGGCATCGACGCGACGCGGGAGGCCGAGTACCTCGACCGCGGCCTGGAGGCGCTGGACCGGCTCGGCATCCGCCCGGCCGGCTACCGGGCCCCGTGGTGGGAGATGAACTGGCACACCCCGGACCTGCTCATCGAGCGGGGCTTCCAGTACGACTCCAGCCTGCTCGACGGCGACACCCCGTACCGGCTGCGCGGCACCGGGGCGGCGGGCAGCCTGGTCGAGATCCCCGTCGACTGGGGCCTGGACGACTGGGAGCAGTACGCCTTCTACCCCGGCTGGACGGGCAGCGGGGTGATCGAGAGCCCACGCAAGGTGCACGAGATGTGGCTGCTGGAGGCGCAGGCGCACCACGCCGAGAGCGGCTGCTTCGTCCTGACCAACCACCCCTTCATCTCCGGCCGCCCCTCCCGCGCGGCGGCCCTGGAACGGCTGATCGAGGACGTGCGCGCCCTGGACGGCATGTGGATCACCACGCTGGAGCAGATCGCGGCCCACACGGCCGGGACCGTCAGGGAGATCCGGCACATCGAGCGCATCGAGGCACCCGACTCACTCACCACGAGCCACGGCTAGCACCGGCCGGGCAGCGCCCGGCGAACGTACCGAGCTCCCGCGGAACCGCCTGGGCGGACCGCCGGGGGTTCGGTGCGTTCGGCCTGCGGCGGACGGGCGTTCGGGGTTGTGGCCGCCGGGCTGCCGTGCCGCCGTCCGGCCGGCGGCGGGTACCGCGCACCGTGGCGCCGGCCAGGGGCACGAGGTGTCCGGTCCGCCCCTGGACGGGGCTGCCCCGGTCCGCTCAGGCCGGGCGGGGCGGTCGGCGGGTTCGGTGTTGTGCGTTCGGTGCGGTGAGGGTGGCTCACGGGCGGGCGGCGCGCGTTCCGCGCGGTCACCCGCGTTGCCGTGGCCCGTCCGGGCTGTGGCCGCCGAGTCGGCGGGTCACCTGGGCGGCGGCGGTGCGTACCGCCTCGCCGAGAAGCGGCAGCCGGTCGGTGGAGACGCGGAAGCGGGGCGTCGAGGCGAGGACGGCCGCGGCCACCTCGCCACGGTGGTCGAAGACCGGTGCGGCCACGCCCGCCTCCTGCAACGAGGCCTCCCCGTAGTTCGTGGCGTAGCCCTGCCCGTGCATCGCGTCGAGCTGGGACAGATACGCCTCGACCGCCGTCTCGTCGAGCCCGGGCAGGACCAGCGTGCCGCTGGTGAGCAGGGCGCGGACGGTGCCGCCGGGCAACTGGGCCAGGAACACCCGCACCGACGAACTGGCGGCGGTGTGGTACCGGGTGCCCAGCGCGGTGGTGTGCTTGACCTCGTGAGGGCTGGGGACCTGCTCGACACACACGGCCTCGGAGCCGTTCCACAGCATCAGCGCCGAGGTCTCACCGGTGCGCCGGGTCAGCTCCCGCAGCACCGGGTGGGCGACGCGGCGCACATCGAGGTCCGCGAGCAGGGGCCCGGCCATGGCGATGACGCCCAGGCCGAGCCGGAAACGCCGGGAATCGGCGGCCCGTTCGACCAGACCGGCCTGCTCCAGGGTGGCGAGGATGCGGGAGACGGTGCTCTTGTGCAGGCCGACCCGGGCGGCGATGTCGGTGACCCCGAGCAGCGGCTCCCGCGCGCTGAAGCAGAGCAGGACGGAGATCCCGTTGCGCAGGACGGAGATCCCCCGGTTCTCCGCCGCTCCCGTGTCCTCGCGGCTCGGGTCCGTTCGCCTGTCCGCCATGGGTGCTCCCTCGGTGTGCACGGCACGGCGCGGTGCCGCGCCGACCCGGCGGGCCGGCGCGGCACCGCGTGCCGTCGGGTTCCCGGTCAGACGCCCAGGATGTTGTGCTCGGGGCCGAAGGGGAACTTGGTGATGTTCTCGGCGCCGTTCTCGGTCACGACCAGGATGTCGTGCTCACGGTAACCACCGGCGCCCGGCTCGCCCTCGGGCACCATGATCATCGGTTCCATGGACACCACCATGTTCGGTTCGAGCACGGTGTCGATGTCCTCACGCAGTTCGAGCCCCGCCTCGCGGCCGTAGTAGTGGGACAGCACACCGAACGAGTGGCCGTAGCCGAACGTGCGGTTGGGCAGCAGGCCGTGGCCGATGTAGATCTCGTTGAGCGCGTGGGCGATCTCCGCGCAGCTGATCCCCGGCTTGATCAGTTCCAGACCGCGCCGGTGCACCTCGACGTTGACCTCCCACAGTTCGAGCGACCGGGCGTCGGGCTCGCCGTAGAAGAGGGTCCGCTCCAGCGCGGTGTAGTAACCGGAGATCATCGGGAAGCAGTTGAGGCTCAGGATGTCGCCGCGGCCCACCTTGCGAGTGGTGGGCCAGTTGTGGGCGCCGTCGGTGTTGATGCCCGACTGGAACCACACCCAGGTGTCGCGGATCTCGGTGTGCGGGTACGCCCGGGCGATCTCGCGGACCATGGCGTCGGTGCCGGCCAGCGCGACCTCGTACTCCGGGGCGCCCTCGTGGATCGCGGCGCGGATGGCCTCGCCGCCCAGGTCGCCGACCCGCGCGCCCTCCTTGATCAGGGCGATCTCCTCGTCCGACTTGACCATCCGCTGCCGCATGGCGGCCTGCGCGATATCGGTGAACTCCGCGCCGGGGAAGGCGGCTTCGAACTTCCGCAGGGTGTCCAGCGGCAGGCTGTCGTGCTCGACGCCGATCCGGCGCGGGGTGACGGCCCGCCCCCTCAGCGTCTCCTTGATGACATGGATGTAGTTGTCGCGGTGCCAGTCGGTGTAGACGACGTTGTCGCCGAAGGTGCGCCGCCACGGCATGCCGGCGTCGATGTTGGCGGAGACGGTGATCTGGTCGTCCGCGGTGACGATCAGCGCGTAGGGGCGGCCGAAGGAGGTGAAGAGGAAGTCGGAGTAGTACTTGATGTTGTGGTACGAGGTGAACAGGGCGACGTCGACGCCCGTTTCGGCCATCGCCTTGCGGAGCATCGACAGCCGGCGCTCCATCTCGGCGTCGGAGAAGGTCAGTCGCTCCTTCTCACCGTTGCGGATCAGCTTCAGGCGCTCGAGGTCGGCAGCGGACACGGGTAACTCCTTCGCGTCGGTTCTCGTCGGCTTTCATTGGTTCTTCATCGGTCCGGCGTCTCTCCTCCGACCGGGGAAGAAGAGCGGTCCGGTGGTGGTGGGGCGGTCCTCAGTGCTCGCGCAGCGGCTCGCGTGAGGTCTCCTTCGCGGCCAGGACGGCCCAGAGCGAGACCAGCGCGGCGGCGACGAGGTACCAGGCGGGGGAGAGGCTGCTGCCGGTCCAGGAGATGAGCAGCGTGGCGACGAACGCCGCGGTCCCGCCGAAGAGGGCGTTCGCCAGGTTGAAGCTGATGGCGAATCCGCTGTAGCGGACCCGGGTCGGGAACTGCTCGGCGAGGAAGCTCGGCAGCGTCCCGTCGTTGAGGGTGAGCATGCCGCCGAGCAGCACCTGGATCGCGATGACGGTCAGCAGCCCGGCGCCGTCCAGCAGCATGAACGCCGGCACGGTGCACAGCGTGAACAGGGAGGACGCCGTGATCAGCATCTTCTTCCGGCCGAACCGGTCCGAGGCCAGGCCGGTGAGGAAGACGAAGGCGATGTACGCCGTGAGCGAGACGGTGGTGGCGAGGAACGACTCGGTGGTGCCGAAGTGGAGTTCCTCCGACAGGTACGTCGGCATGTAGCTGAGCAGCATGTAGAAGCCGACCGCGTTGAGCACGGTGGCGCCCATCGCGAGCAGCAGCGGGCGCCGGTTGGCGCGCAGCATCTGCTTGGCCGGGGTCCGCGCGACGTCCTGCTCCTCCAGGGCGCGGAACGCCGGGGTGTCCTCCAGCCGCATCCGGATGTAGCGGCCGATCAGGCCCATCGGAGCGGCGAGCAGGAAGGGCAGGCGCCAGCCCCAGCCGTGCATCTGGTCCTCGGAGAGGATCCCGGTGAGCAGGGCCGCGAGCAGGGAGCCGAGCAGCAGTCCCGAGGCAGTGCTGGCCGGGACCACGGAGGCGTACAGACCGCGCCGTCCGGCGGGCGCGCACTCGACCAGGAAGGCGGAGGCGCCGGCGTACTCACCGGAGGCGGAGAACCCCTGGACGACCCGGACCACCAGGAGCAGCAGCGGTGCGAACAGGCCGACCGCGTGATATGTGGGCAGCAGGGCGATGCAGAAGGTCGCCACCGACATGATCACGATGGACAGCGAGAGCGCGCTGCGCCGGCCGACCTTGTCGCCGATGTGTCCCCAGACGAAACCGCCGAGGGGGCGGACGAAGAAGGAGACGGCGAAGACGCTGAAGGTCGCCAGCAGGGCCGTCGTGCGGTCGGTGTCGGGAAAGAAGACCGTGGAGATGGTCGCCGCCAGATAGCCGTAGGCGGCGTAGTCGAACCACTCGACGAAGTTGCCGATGAAGCTGGCCGCCACCACGCGGCGGCGTACCGCGGTGCTGTCGGCGGGCGAGCCGGCCATGTCGTCGGCGGAGGGGGTGAGCGGCGGGGGCGGATCGGGCGGCTGGGGCCGCACCGGGGCGCTTGGCTGGTCGTTCATGGAACGGACTCCCCAACATGGAGTTGCATATCCAGCAACGGTGTTGCACAAAGTAGGTGGAGTCCTGGACCTGCGCAAGGGGTTCACTCATCGTTTTTCCGTACGAGCATCCCTGTTGCGTCAAACGCAACAAGCCGCCGGCCTGAGGCCGGCGGCTGAGGGGAGTATTGCGCTCAGATCGCTTCGCGGATCGCCCGCTCGAAGCCCACGACATGGCTTCGCGCCAGTTCCGAGGCCTTGTCCGGGTCGCCGTCGACGATGGCCCGCAGCAGCGGTCCGTGCTCGACGACGTGTCCCGCCATGCCGGGCAGCCGGTTCACGAACAGGCACCAGATCCGGGTGGCCAGGTTGTCGTAGCGGACGAGGGTGTCCTCGAGGTACGGGTTGCGGGTCGCGGCGTAGATGGCGCGGTGCACCCGCAGGTCCAGGCGCATCAGGGCGTCCGCGTCCTGTCCGGGGGTGTCCTCGCCCTCCAGCCGTCGCAGCAGCGCGCCCAGCGCCTCGCGGTCGGCGGCCGTGGCGCGCTCGGCCGCGCATGCCGCCGCCATCGGCTCCAGCTGGCGCCGCACCTCGGAGATATGGGCGAGGTCGGTGATGTTGACCTCGGTGGCGAAGGTCCCGCGCCGCGGGTAGGCCACGATCAGCCGTTCGTGCTGGAGCCGCTTGAGGGCTTCGCGCACCGGGGTGCGCCCGAAGCCGACGCTCAGGGCGAGCAGATCCTCGTTCACCGGGGCGCCGGGCGGGATCTCCAGCATGATCAGCCGGTCCCGGATGTCGCGGTACGCGCGCTCGGCGAGGGTGAGCGTCTCCTCGGATGTCGCCCGCGAGGCCTCTGCCTGATCCATCGCGCTACCCCCTTGACCCGTTCCGTCGGCTGTCCTACGTTACCGCACACAACTGATATATCAGTGTGGGAGCAGTCGCATATTAAGGTGGTGCTCACTATGGCAGCGAGTCCGTCGACGACGGAGGCGAGCGGCCTTCTCTCCCTCCCCCTGGCGGCGCTGGACCCCGAGATCGCCGTCGCCGTCTCCGAGGAGCTCAGGCGCCAGCAGTCGACACTCGAGATGATCGCGTCGGAGAACTTCGCGCCGGCGGCCGTGATGCAGGCCCAGGGCTCGGTCCTGACGAACAAGTACGCCGAGGGCTACCCCGGCCGCCGCTACTACGGCGGCTGCGAGCACGTCGACGTCGTCGAGCAGCTCGCGATCGACCGGGTCAAGTCCCTCTTCGGCGCGGAGGCGGCCAACGTCCAGCCGCACTCGGGCGCCCAGGCCAACGCCGCCGCGATGTCCGCCCTGCTCGACCCCGGGGACACGATCCTCGGGCTCGACCTGGCGCACGGCGGCCACCTCACCCACGGCATGCGCATCAACTTCTCCGGCAAGCTCTACGACGTCGTGCCGTACCACGTCCGCGAGTCCGACCTGCGTGTCGACATGGACGAGGTGGCCGAACTGGCCCGCGCGCACCGGCCGAAGCTGATCGTGGCCGGCTGGTCGGCCTATCCCCGCCGGCTGGACTTCGCCGCCTTCCGGCGCATCGCCGACGAGACCGGCGCGTACCTCATGGTCGACATGGCGCACTTCGCGGGACTGGTCGCGGCCGGACTGCACCCCAGCCCCGTGCCGTACGCGGACGTCGTGACGACCACCACCCACAAGACCCTCGGGGGTCCTCGCGGCGGTGTGATCCTCAGCCGGGCCGGACTCGCCAAGAAGATCAACTCGGCGGTCTTCCCCGGCCAGCAGGGCGGCCCCCTGGAGCACGTCGTCGCCGCCAAGGCGGTCGCCTTCAAGGTCGCCGCGAGCGAGGAGTTCAAGGACCGCCAGCGGCGCACCCTGGAGGGCGCCCGGATCCTCGCCGGCCGGCTGCTCGCCGACGACGTCGCCGAGGCCGGGATCTCCGTCCTCACCGGCGGCACGGAAGTCCACCTCGTCCTGGTCGACCTGCGCGACTCGGCGCTCGACGGACAGCAGGCCGAGGACCGCCTCCACCGCGTCGGCATCACCGTCAACCGCAACGCCGTGCCCTTCGACCCCCGCCCGCCGATGGTCTCCTCCGGCCTGCGCATCGGCACCCCCGCGCTGGCCACCCGGGGCTTCGGCGCGGAGGAGTTCCGCGAGGTCGCCGACATCATCGCCCGCGCCCTGAAGGAGGAGGACCTCACCGACGAGGGCGCCGGACTGCTGCGTGGCCGGGTCACCGCGCTCGCCGGGAAGTTCCCGCTCTACGCCGACCGGACCGCCCCCGACGGCCGGACCGCGAACGCCGACCCCACCGGATCGGCCGGCCCCACCGGACCCGCCCACCCGACCGGACCCGCCGAGCAGAACGGAACCGCCGGATGACCGCCACCCCGCTGCCGGAGCATCCCGACTGGCTCTGGCGCACCCCCGAGCCGCGCTCCTCCTACGACGTCGTCATCGTCGGCGCCGGAGGCCACGGCCTGGCCACCGCCTACTACCTCGCCAAGAACCACGGCATCACCAACGTCGCCGTCCTGGAGAAGGGCTGGCTGGCCGGCGGCAACATGGCCCGCAACACCACCATCATCCGGTCCAACTACCTGTGGGACGAGAGCGCCGCCATCTACGAGCACGCGCTCAAGCTGTGGGAGCGGCTGCCCGAGGAACTGGACTACGACTTCCTGTTCAGCCAGCGCGGTGTGCTCAACCTCGCGCACACCCTCCAGGACGTCCGCGAGGGCGTGCGCCGCGTCAACGCCAACCGCCTCAACGGAGTCGACGCCGAATGGCTGGAGACGGACGAGGTCGCCAAGGTCTGCCCGATCCTCAACGTCTCGCCCACCACCCGCTACCCGGTCCTCGGCGGCACCTACCAGCCGCGCGCCGGCATCGCCAAGCACGACCACGTCGCCTGGGCGCTCGCCCGCCGCGCCGACGAGATGGGCGTCGACCTCGTCCAGGGCTGCGAGGTCACCGGCTTCGTCAAGGACGGCGACCGGGTCGTCGGCGTGGAGACCAGCCGGGGCCGCATCCTGGCCGGCCGGGTCGGTCTCGCGGGCGCCGGGCACAGCAGCGTCCTCGCCGAACGGGCCGGGTTCCGGCTGCCGGTGCAGTCGCACCCGCTCCAGGCACTGGTCTCCGAACTGCACGAGCCGGTGCACCCCACCGTCGTGATGTCGAACCACGTGCACGTCTACGTCTCCCAGGCCCACAAGGGCGAGCTGGTGATGGGCGCGGGCGTCGACGCGTACAACGGCTACGGCCAGCGCGGCTCGTTCCATGTGATCGAGCATCAGATGGCCGCCGCCGTCGAACTGTTCCCCGTCTTCGCCCGCGCGCACGTGCTGCGCACCTGGGGCGGCATCGTCGACGTCACTCCGGACGCCTCCCCGATCATCGGCACCACTCCGGTGGAGAACCTCTACGTCAACTGCGGCTGGGGCACCGGCGGTTTCAAGGCGACCCCGGCCGCAGGCTGGACCTTCGCCCACACCATCGCCACCGGTGAGCCGCACCCCCTGAACAAGCCATTCGCCCTGGACCGCTTCACCACGGGCGCCCTGATCGACGAGCACGGCGCCGCGGCCGTGGCCCACTGAGAGGAGGACACCGTGCTGCTGCTGAACTGCCCCTGGTGCGGTCCACGGGACGAGACCGAGTACCGCTACGGCGGCCAGGCCCACATCCCCTTCCCCGAGGCCCCGGGGGATCTCACCGACGAGCAGTGGGCCGAGTACGTCTTCTTCCGGGACAACCCCAAGGGCCCCTTCGCCGAGCGGTGGGTGCACTCCACGGGCTGCCGCCGCTGGTTCAACGTCGTACGCGACACCGTCAGTTACGAAGTGCTCGCCGTCCACCGGCTCGACGAGCCCCGCCCCGATCCCTCCGGTCTCCCCGGGCTTCGGGGGCTTGCCGGGCGGAGCGACCTTCGCCCGTCCGCCGATCCGGCCGGAGGGAACCGATGACCGACCAGGAATTCCGTCTGCCGCACGGCGGCCGCGTCGACCGCGGCACCGTACTGCGGTTCACCGTCGACGGACGGCAGTGGACCGGCCACCCCGGCGACACCGTCGCCTCCGCCCTGCTGGCCAGTGGCGTCGTCGAGGTCGGAGCGTCTCTCTACCGGGGCCGCCCGCGCGGCATCGTCTCCGCCGGAGTCGAGGAGCCCAACGCCCTGCTCCAGCTCGACGGCCCGTGCTCGGAGAGCATGCTGCCCGCGACGGCCGTCGAGCTGTACGACGGGCTGTCCGCCACCACCCTGTCCGGGATGGGCCGGCTCGATCCCAACCCCGATCCCGCCGTCTACGACAAGAAGTACGCGCACACCGACGTCCTGGTCGTCGGAGCGGGCCCGGCCGGACTCGCGGCGGCCGTCGCCGCCGCCGGCTCCGGCGCCCGCGTGATCCTCCTCGACGACCAGCCCGAGCCCGGCGGTTCGCTGCTGTCCGAGCGCACCGGGACGGTCGGCGAGCAGGCCGCCCTCGACTGGGTCGCCGACATGCGCGCGGCCCTCGACGCCGCGCCCGAGGCCGTCGTACTGGCCCGCACCACCGCCTTCGGCTCCTACGACGACAACTACGTCCTCGCCCTGCAACGGCGCACCGACCACCTCGGCGCCGGCGCCCCCGACGCCTCCGCGGGCGTCTCGCGCCAGCGGCTGTGGCACATCCGGGCCCGCCAGGTGATCCTGGCGACCGGTGCCCACGAACGGCCGCTGGTGTTCGCCGGCAACGACCGCCCCGGCGTGATGCTCGCCTCCGCCGTGCGCACCTACGTCAACCGCTACGCGGTGGCCCCCGGCTCGCGCACGGTCGTGAGCACCACCAACGACAGCGCCTACGACACGGTGGCCGACCTGCACGCGGCCGGCGTCCCGATCGCCGCCGTCGCCGACGCGCGGCCCCAACTGTCGCGGCGGGCGGCCGAGGTCGCCGTGGCGACCGGCGTCAAGGTGCTGACCGGCAGCGCGGTGACCGGCACCGCGGGCGACGGCCGGATCACCGGCGTCACCGTCCAGGCACTCGACGACGCCGGCGAACTCACCGGCGAGCCCGTCTCGTTCGACTGCGACCTGCTGGCCGTCTCGGGCGGCTGGAGCCCGGTGGTGCACCTGCACAGCCAGCGCCAGGGGAAGCTGCGCTGGGACGGTGACCTGGCCGCCTTCGTCCCCGACGGCACGGTGCGCGACCAGCACATCGCGGGTGCGGCCCGCGGAACGTACGACCTGGACGGCGCGCTCGCCGAAGGGGCCCGCGCCGGTGCGCAGGCCGCCACCGACGCCGGGTTCCCGGTGCCCGTCCCCGCCCCGCCGGCCGGCGACGCCCGCGACCGCGCCCCGGTGCGCGCACTGTGGCTGGTGCCCGCACCCGGCAACGGCCCCGACGGCTCGGTCGGCGATCCCGGCACCTGGGACACCCACTTCGTCGACCACCAGCGCGATGTCACCGTCGCCGATGTCTGGCGGTCCACCGGCGCCGGGATGCGCAGCGTCGAGCACGTCAAGCGCTACACCTCGCTCGGCACCGCCAACGACCAGGGCAAGACCTCCGGCGTCAACGCGATCGGCGTGATCGCCGCCGCCCTCGGCGACGGCGCCTCCCCGGGCGAGATCGGCACCACCGCCTACCGGGCGCCGTACACCCCGGTGGCCTTCGCCGCCCTCGCCGGACGCGAGCGCGGCGACCTGTTCGACCCGGAGCGCACGACGGCGATCCACGGCTGGCACGTCGCACACGGCGCGGAGTTCGAGGACGTGGGGCAGTGGAAGCGGCCGTGGTACTACCCCCGGGAGGGGGAGGACATGGACGCGGCGGTGGCGCGCGAGTGCCGCGCGGCCCGCGAGGGCGTCGCCTTCATGGACGCCTCCACCCTCGGCAAGGTCGAGATCCGGGGCGCGGACGCCGGGGAGTTCCTCAACCGCGTCTACACCAACGCCTTCAAGAAGCTCAAGCCCGGCTCCGCCCGCTACGGCGTGATGTGCAAGCCCGACGGCATGATCTTCGACGACGGTGTGACCCTGCGCCTCGACGAGGGCCGCTACTTCATGACCACCACGACCGGCGGCGCCGCCGCCGTACTGGACTGGCTGGAGGAGTGGCTCCAGACCGAGTGGCCCGAACTCGACGTGCACTGCACCTCGGTGACCGAGCAGTGGAGCACGATCGCCGTCGTCGGCCCCCGGTCCCGCGAGGTCGTCGCCCGGCTCGCCCCCGATCTGGACCTGTCCAACGAGGCGTTCCCGTTCATGACGTTCCGCGAGACCACCCTGGCCTCCGGCGTCCCCGCCCGCATCTGCCGGATCTCCTTCTCCGGCGAACTCGCCTACGAGATCAACGTCTCCGCGTGGTACGGCCTCGCCGTCTGGGAGCAGGTGCACGCGGCCGGACAGCAGTACGGCATCACCCCGTACGGCACCGAGACCATGCACGTGCTGCGCGCCGAGAAGGGCTACGTCATCGTCGGCCAGGACACCGACGGGACGGTCACCCCCCACGACGCGGGCATGTCCTGGGCGGTCTCCAAGCAGAAGGACTTCATCGGCAAGCGCTCCTACAGCCGCCCCGACACCGCCCGCACCGATCGCAAGCACCTGGTCGGCCTGCTGCCCGCCGACGGCAGCACCCGGCTGCCGGAGGGCTCCCAGATCGTCGCGCCGGACGTCGCCGTCACCCCGCAGGACGGGCCGGTGCCGATGCTCGGGCACGTCACCTCCAGCTACCACAGCCAGGCCCTCGGCAGGCCGTTCGCCCTCGCGCTCGTCGCCGGCGGACGCAACCGCATCGGCGAGACCCTGCTCGCCCCGGTCGGCGACGACCTGGTGCCCGTCCTGGTCGCCGACCCCGTGCTCTACGACCCCGAAGGGACCAAGCGAGATGGCTGAGCCGACCGACGCGGGACCCGCGGTGCTGCGCCGCAGCCCCTTGACGCACCTTCAGGCGCGGATGCGCGCCGCCACGGTGACGGGTGAGCGCGGTGTGTCGCTGGAGGAGTGGCCCTTCGTCACCATGGTGAGCCTGCGCGTCGACCCCGCCTCCGAGGCGGCCGGCCGCATCGGCTCGGCGCTCGGCGCGCCGCTGCCCGGCCACTGCGGCGCGACCGCGCGGTCCGGCCCCCACTCCACGCTGTGGCTCGGCCCCGACGAATGGCTCGTGCTGTCGCAGAGCGAAGGGCCGGCGCTGCTCGGCGAACTGCTCGACGCGCTCGCCGGCGCCCCGGGCTCGGTCGTCGACGTGTCGGCGAACCGGACCACGCTGGAGCTGAGCGGCCCCTCGGCCCGGGCGGTCCTGGAGAAGGGCTGCGCCCTGGACCTGCACCCGCGCTCCTTCGGGCCGGGCCGGGCGCTGTCCACGCAGGTCGGACCGGTTCCGGTGGTGCTCTGGCAGACCGGCGAGACGGCCTACCGGCTCCTCCCGCGGTCCTCGTTCGCCGACTACCTGGCCCGCTGGCTCATCGACGCGATGAGCGAGTTCCAGGGCGCCGAGGTGCCGTGATGGCCCTCAGCGTCTTCGACCTGTACTCGGTCGGCATCGGCCCCTCCTCCTCGCACACGGTGGGCCCGATGCGGGCGGCCCGGCGCTTCGTCCGGCTGCTGGAGCGGGAGGGGCTGCTGGACGACGCCGCCGGCGTCCGGGCGGAGCTGTACGGCTCGCTCGGCGCCACCGGCCGCGGCCACGGTTCCGACCAGGCCGTGGTCCTCGGCCTGGAGGGCGAGGACCCGGCCACCGTCGACACCGACCGGTCCGGCGACCGGGTCGCGGCGGTGCGCGCCGGCGGCACGCTGCTGCTCGGCGGCAAGCACCGGATCCGCTTCGACGGCGACCGGGACCTGGTGCTGCACCGGCGCAGGTCCCTGCCCGCCCACCCCAACGGCATGGTGTTCCGGGCCCTGGCGGCGGACGGCCGAGAACTGGCCGCGCGCACCTACTACTCCGTGGGCGGCGGCTTCGTCGTCGACGAGGAGGCCACCGGCGCCGACCGGGTCGTCGCCGACACCACGCCGGTGCGCTTCCCGTTCTCCTCCGGTGCCGAACTGCTCGACGTCTGCGCCCGGGAGAACCTGTCGATCAGCGAGGTGATGCTCGCCAACGAGCGGGCCTGGCGGTCCGAGGAGGAGGTGCGTGCCGGACTGCTCGACCTGTGGGCGGTGATGCGGGCGTGCGTGGACCGCGGCTGCCGTCGCGAGGGCGTCCTGCCCGGCGGCCTGCGCGTGCCGCGCCGCGCGCCGGGGCTCTTCCGTGAGCTGAGCGCCGCCGCCGGGGACGGCACGGACCCGCTGCGGGGCATGGACTGGGTGAACCTGTTCGCGCTCGCCGTCAACGAGGAGAACGCCTCGGGCGGCCGCATCGTGACCGCGCCCACCAACGGGGCGGCCGGGATCGTGCCCGCCGTGCTGCACTACTACGCGCGCTTCGTGCCCGGCGCCGACGAGGACGGCGTCGTCCGCTTCCTGCTGACCGCCGCCGCCATCGGCATCCTGTTCAAGGAGAACGCCTCCATCTCCGGCGCCGAGGTCGGCTGCCAGGGCGAGGTCGGATCGGCCTGCGCCATGGCGGCGGGGGCGCTGTGCGAAGTGCTCGGCGGCAGCCCCGCCCAGGTGGAGAACGCGGCCGAGGTCGGGATCGAGCACAATCTGGGCCTCACCTGCGACCCGGTGGGCGGTCTCGTGCAGATCCCCTGCATCGAGCGCAACGCCGTCGCGAGCGTCAAGGCGATCAACGCGGCCCGGCTCGCCCTCGCCGGCGACGGCATCCACAAGGTCAGCCTGGACAAGGCGATCAAGACCATGCGGGACACCGGCCGCGACATGAAGGCCAAGTACAAGGAGACCGCCCGCGGCGGCCTCGCCGTCAACGTCATCGAGTGCTGACACGCAGAACGGAGTTGCTGTCGCCATGGCTGACACCCCGGCCAACCCGGCCACCCGGGCCGCACCGGCTTCGCCGACCCCTCCGGTCGAGCACGTGCTCACCGTCGACTGCCCGGAGGCTCCCGGCATCGTGCACGCGGTCACCCGCTACCTGGTGGACCACGGCTGCGACATCGTCGACAACCAGCAGTTCGGCGACCGCCGCGGCGGCCACTTCTTCATGCGGGTGCGGTTCACCTCCGCCGCTGCCGGCGGCGGGGACGACACCGGCGTCCTGCGCCGGGACTTCGCCGCCGTGGCGGCCCCCTTCGCCATGCGCTGGCGGCTGGAACCGGCCGGCTCCAGGCGCCGCGTCCTGATCATGGTGTCCCGCTACGGCCACTGCCTGAACGACCTGCTCTTCCGGGCCAGTTCCGGCGACCTGCCGATCGACGTGGTCGCGGTGGTCTCCAACCACCGCGACCACGAGGCACTCGCCCGGTGGTACGGCATCCCTTACTTCCATCTTCCCGTGACCGCCGCCACCAAGGGAGTTGCTGAGGAGCGGCTGCTCGGCATCGTGGACGAACTCGGCGTGGAACTGGTCGTCCTCGCCCGCTACATGCAGGTTTTGTCCGACGGCCTCTGCGCGCGGCTCGCCGGCCGGCTGATCAACATCCACCATTCCTTCCTGCCGAGCTTCAAGGGCGCCAAGCCCTACCACCAGGCGCACGAGCACGGCGTCAAGGTGGTGGGCGCGACCGCCCACTACGTGACGGCAGACCTCGACGAGGGGCCGATCATCGCCCAGGAGGTCGTCGGCGTCGACCACACCCACACCCCCGAGGACCTCGTCGCCGTCGGCCGGGACGTGGAGTCGGCCGCACTGGTCAAGGCGGTGCGCTGGCACTGCGAGGGGCGGGTGGTGGTCCACGGCCGGCGCACCGTGGTGCTCCAGTGACCGCTCAACCGTCCTGACGATCCGGCGGGTTGACCGGCCGATCCTCGGTCAGCCTCCGGTGCTCGTGCACGCGGCTCGGAAGACCCTCGGGGTTGGGGCCGTACACGGCGAGCAGGCGCGCGTACTCCGGTGCCCAGTACCGGCCCGTGGCACCGGTGGGGACCTGAACGGCCTCACCGGCGCGCGCCTCGACGGTGACTCCGTCGCACTCGACGAACAAGTGGCCCTCCAGGACGTAGTTGAACTCGTCGTGCGGATGCTCGTCCGTCCACGACTCGCCCCGCAGTTCCCATTCCATGACCGCGGGAGAGGTCCGGGGGCCGTCGCCGGCCGGGACGAAGACACGACCCATGAGGCCCGAGGGGCGCGGCTCCAGCGGCGCGGAGGGGTACTTCCGTGGTGGCATCCGAGTCTCCTGCCTTCCTCTGCTTCTGCGTCCCGCGGTCGTGCGGAAGCCGCGGGGCGCGGCGGGACGACCATGGTGGGCCCGCGCGGGCCGGCCGGCACGGCCACTGTGACGCACCCCACTTCGCCGCTCGTCGACCGCCGTCCTGCCCGCGGGCCGCCAGGCTGTCCGTCCGGTGCCCGTGCCGCGTGCCACGATGGACGCGCACCGCACGGCGGGGAGGCCCGTGCGGTACGGAGAGACGGGGGTGACGTGGAGGGGGAGGTTCCGCCGCGGGCCGGACGCGGGGTCCGCGAGGTGCGCGAGCAGGGCGCGCGGCTGCACGACGCGGCGCGGAGCCTGCGCACGGACCATGCCGGCGCCGTGGCCGCCGTCCGCGCGGCCTTCGAGCCGTTGCGGGCCGAACTCGTCGCCCTGGAGCTGGAGTCCATCCCCGTGGCACGGCTCAGGGACGTCACCGAGGGACGGCTGCGCCTCGGCGCCGTGGAGGCGGCGGGCCTGCGCACGGTACGCGCGGTGCACGAGGCGAGCCGCTACGAACTGCGGCAGGTGCCCGGCGTGGGCGAGCAGACCGCCGACCGGGCGCTGGCCGCCGCCCGGCAGATCGCTCGGGCCGTGGCCGACACCGTCACCGTCCGCATCGACGTCGACCACCCCGAGCCCCGCACCACCGCCCTGGTGGTCGCCCTGCACCGGCTCGTCGAGGCCGGCCCCGAACTGCGCCGCGCCCTGGACACGGCCGAGCGGCTGGACACCAGGCTGGCCGAACTGCTGCCCGCGGCCCGGCCGGCCGGCGGACGGCTGCGGCTGGCGCTGGCCCGCCGCGCGCGCCGCGAGCGCGCCCTGGCCGCGGCCGCCGAACTCGGCGCACTGCTCACCGACGCGGCCGCCACCGGCGTACGCCTGCTGATCGCCCAGGCCTCCACCGACCTGCTGCGCCCGGCCGCCTCCGACATCGAGGCCTGGGTCGACTTCGAACTGCGCCCCGCGGAGTACTACAGCCTGCTCGCCGAGGTCTCCGAGCAGCGCCCGGACGCCGCCGCGAGCGAGGGCTTCGTCCCGTCGGAGGTGGCCGAACGGGTCCACGCCCAGCGGCTCGACGACACCCACCGCCGGGTGTCCCTGCGCGGCTACCAGGAGTTCGGCGCCCGTTTCGCACTCGCCCAGCGGCGGGTGGTCCTCGGCGACGAGATGGGCCTGGGCAAGACCGTGCAGGCCGTCGCGGCCCTGGCCCACCTCGCGGCCGAGGGGCACAGCCACTTCCTGGTGGTCTGCCCGGCCGGCGTCCTCATCAACTGGACCCGTGAGATCCGCGCCCGCAGCACCCTGCGCGTCCTCGCCGTGCACGGCCCGGACCGGCAGGACGCCCACGCCGAGTGGCACGAGCGCGGCGGGGTCGCCGTCACCACCTTCGACGTCCTGCACACCCTGCCCGCGCCCGACGGCACTCCGCCGGGCATGCTCGTCGTCGACGAGGCCCACTACGTCAAGAACCCGGACACCCGCAGATCCCGCTCGGTCGCCGTGTGGACCGGACGCTGCGAGCGCGTGCTGTTCCTGACCGGTACGCCGATGGAGAACCGGGTCGAGGAGTTCCGCGCCCTGCTGCGCCACCTCCGGCCCGAACTCGTGCCCGCGGTCAGCGGCACCGACGCGGCCGCCGGACCGCACGCCTTCCGCCGCTCGGTGGCCCCCGCCTACCTGCGCCGCAACCAGGAGGACGTGCTCAGCGAACTGCCCGCGCTGGTGCACACCGACGAGTGGGTGGAACTCGGTCCCGCCGACCGGGCGGCCTACCGCGAGGCGGTCGCCGAGGGGAACTTCATGGCGATGCGCCGGGCCGCCTACGCGGATCCGGAGACGTCCGCGAAGCTGCGGCGGCTGCGGGAACTCGTCGCGGAGGCCGCCGCGAACGGGCTGAAGGCAGTGGTGTTCTCCTACTTCCGGGACGTGCTCGACGCCGTCCGCGAGGCCGTGGGCGACAGCGCGTTCGGGCCGATCTCCGGAAGCGTCCCGGCGGCCCGCCGGCAGCGGCTGGTCGACGACTTCACCGCGGCGTCCGGCCACGCCGTGCTGCTCTCCCAGATCGAGGCGGGCGGCATCGGCCTCAACCTCCAGGCCGCCTCCGTGGTGATCCTGTGCGAACCCCAGGTCAAACCGACCCTGGAGCACCAGGCCGTGGCCCGGGTCCACCGCATGGGCCAGATCCGCGCCGTCCGGGTCCACCGGATGCTGGCCGCCGACAGCGTCGACGACCGGCTGCTGCGCATCCTGGTGCGCAAGGAACGGCTGTTCGACGCGTTCGCCCGGCGCAGCGACATGGCCGACGCCACCCCGGACGCCGTCGACGTCTCCGACGCCGGCCTCGCCCGCCGCATCGTCGAGGAGGAACAGCGGCGCCTGTCCGAGAACGCGAAGGCCGGAACGGGCTGACCGGCACGACGGTATCGATGTGCCGATGTAAGGCGCCCTACGCCTTGCCCACGCCGGCCCCGTGGAGCGGCCGGCCGCGATCCGCTCCCGAACGTCCGGGCCGTACAGGCCGTACGGGTCTCTCGCCACAGACACCACCGAGACGGGAGACACGGGCCGCCGACGCCCGGCCCCGCCGGTCCACCGCCCGCACAGGGGGAGCCACCGAGCCACCGGAGAGGCCCGCGCCGGGCGGGCGCGGGCAGGACCGGGCCGGACCTGGCAGGCCGGGCCGACCAGGCAGGCCGGGCTCAGCCGGGGTTACGGTCGGGCCAGGCCCGACTTCAGGCCCGCGCCGCACAGGGGGACCACCGCCGACTTTCCGCCGAGGGCGCCCTCGCGGATCGCCGCCCAGCAGACCGCGCCCGTCGACTCGACGTACAGGCCGCGGGAGGCCAGGTCGAGCTGGGCGTGGCGGATGCGGTCCTCCGTCACGGTCAGGAAGGTGCCGCCCGAGGCCCTTACCGCGCGCAGGATCTGGCGGGCCCGGGCCGGGTGGGGGACGGCGATGCCCTCGGCGTGGGTGGGGGCCACGGGGGTCGTGCCGGTGAGTTCCTCCGCGCCCTCCTCCCAGGCGCGGGCGAGCGGGGCGACCGCCGCCGCCTGCACCGCCCACAGCGCCGGACGCCGGTCCAGCAGGCCGGCCCCGAACAGCTCGGCGATCGCCAGCGCCGCGCCCAGCAGCAGCGTGCCGTTGCCCACTGGCAGGACCAGGACCTCCGGCAGGCGCCCGCCGAGGTCCTCCCACAGTTCGTGCACGTAGGTCTTGGTGCCGTGCAGGAAGTACGGGTTGAAGACGTGCGAGGCGTAGAAGGTGTCCGGCTCGTCCGCGGCGCGCTGCGCGGCCCTGCCCGCCGCCTCGCGGTTGCCGTCGACCACCTCCAGGCGGGCGCCGTGCGCCTCGATCTGCTCCAGCTTCTTCGCGGACGTGCCGAGCGGGACGTACACCGTGCACGGCAGGCGCGCGCGGGCGCAGTACGCGGCGATCGCCGTGCCCGCGTTGCCGCTGCTGTCGGCGACCACCCGACGCGGGTCGGCGCGCAGCGCCAGTTCGGCCAGCAGCACCGCGCCCCGGTCCTTGAACGACAGCGTCGGCATCAGGAAGTCCAGCTTCGCCGAGACCTCGTCCGTCAGCGGCACCAGGGGGGTGCGGCCCTCGCCGAGGGACAGCGTGGGCGCCGGCATCGGCAGCGTCTCCGCGTACCGCCACAGGGAGTTCACCCTCCCGGTGAGGGACTTCAGGGACGCCGGGGTGGGGGAGAAGTCGAGATCGAGCGGGCCGTGGCAGGTCGGGCAGCGCCAGGCGAGGGAGTCACCGGGCACGCGGACGCCGTCGGTGGGGCAGTAGCGGTCCGGCAGAGGTGTCATGCACGCAGGTTAAGGGGCGAGGTTCGCCGACGCCCCGTCATGACTCCCGCACGGCACGTCCGTCACACTCGGCCTCGCCTCCGCGCCCCCGGCGCTTCCGTTTTCGGTCATGCGGAGGTGTGACGGCGGCCGTAGCGGGGAGGAAGCGCCTGGGCATGCCTTCGCTCCCCGCAAGTCATCACTTCGAGTGATTCTCTGGCCCCTGCTTGCAAGTACAACCCGCGGTTGCCACGCTGTTGCTGTCTGTACAACTTGATGGGAGCGGCCAGTGACTTTCGGTGAGCAGCCGGCGTACCTGCGCGTCGCGGATGATCTCCGCAAGAAGATCGTCGACGGTCTGCTGCCCCCGCACACCCGGCTGCCCTCACAGGCCAGAATCCGCGAGGAGTACGGCGTCTCGGACACGGTCGCGCTCGAAGCCCGCAAGGTGCTGATGGCCGAGGGGCTGGTCGAGGGCCGCTCCGGCTCGGGAACGTATGTGCGCGAGCGGCCCGTGCCGCGCCGGGTCGCCCGTTCCGGCTTCCGTCTGGCCGGCGGCGCCACGCCGTTCCGGCAGGAGCAGGCCGACGCCGAGGCGCGCGGCACCTGGGAGTCGAGCAGCACGCAGGCCGAGGCGAGCGGCGTCATCGCCGAGCGGCTCGGCATCAAGCCCGGCGACCGCGTGATGCGCACCAAGTACGTGTTCCGGAACGCCGGCGAGGCGATGATGCTCTCCACCTCCTGGGAGCCGCTCGCGCTCACCGGCCGCACCCCCGTCATGCTCCCCGAGGAGGGCCCGCTCGGCGGCATGGGCGTGGTCGAGCGCATGCGCGCCATCGACGTCATCGTCGACAACGTCACCGAGGAGGTCGGCGCCCGCCCCGGCCTCGCCGAGGAACTGCACGCCCTCGGCGGTGTCCCCGGCCATGTCGTGGTCGTCGTCCAGCGCACCTTCTACGCCTCCGGCCGCCCCGTGGAGACGGCCGACGTCGTGATCCCCGCCGACCGCTACCGGGTGGCGTACCACCTGCCGGTGAGGTAGGAGGCGCGCGGGCCGCGCCGTGCAGTAAGGGCCGTGCGATAGGAGGCGCGGCGGGGCGGGCGCCCGGCCCGGAAGCGGTGATTCCCTGGGGGTGGTGTGCGCCCCCTCGGCGCCCGGCCCGCCCGCCCCTCTGCCGTGCCGCCCCGCCCGGGCGCCGTATTCCGGCCGTTCTCGCAGGTCGCCACCGCGGCTGCCGCATGCCTCCGAGCGGATGTACAGAGGTCCTCGCACGGCGCGTTCGTCTCCGTGCGCCCCGGGCGGCCGATTCCCATACTGGCCGGTTGCCTACCTCTTTGTGAAAAGCCGTATTCGCTGCGTGAAGGTTGGGCGTAGGGTCAGGCATATGCGGAGTGCGGTTTCCTCAACGGGCGGGACGCGGCGGGGGCCGGGAGCCGGACGCACAGGGGCGGGAAGGAGCAGTGGGGGCGCGATGAACGACAGCACGATCACCCTTCCCTGGCTCGTCGTCCGGCAGGACGACAACGGCAATCGGTACAGCGTGGGCAGGTACGCCACCCGCGCCGAGGCCCAGAAGATCGCGGAAAGCCTCGACGGTCCGGACACCCAGCTGTACTGGGTCGAGCGGATCGAGCAGAGCGCCGGCGGTGCGGGCGGCGAGGGCTGACCCCTTCGCCGGACGCCGGCCCGCTCCCGTAGGCTCCGGCGCATGAGCGAACGGATCGTGGTGGTCGGTGCCGCCCTGCTCGACGGCGGCCGCCTGCTCGACGGCGGCCGCCTGCTCGCCGCGCGCCGCAGCGCGCCCGCCGAGCTGGCCGGCCGCTGGGAACTGCCCGGCGGCAAGGTCGAGCCCGGTGAGCGGCCCGAGGCCGCCCTCGTACGCGAGTTGCGCGAGGAACTCGGCATCGAGACCGAGGCCGTCGAGCGCGTTCCGGGAAACTGGCCCCTGCGACCGCCGTACGAACTCCAAGTGTGGACCGCGCGGCTGCGCCCCGGCTCCGCCGAGCCCAAGCCCCTCCAGGACCACGACGACCTGCGCTGGCTCACCCCGGCCGAGATCTGGAGCGTCCCCTGGCTGGACCAGGACGTGCCCGCCGTGCGGCAGACCCTCACTCACCTCGGAGCCGGCCCGGCGGACGGCGCCCCAGGGGCGTGAGAGTCATCGTGTGCTCCGTCAAAATCCAGGGCGCACGGGAGACTAGGGCGCGCTCCGGGTACGCCGTTCGTGCCACACCACACCGTCGCGAGCGGTACTGCCCCCTGGATACCGGGTATGTCCCCCTTAGTCCTAAGAAACCGGACATGGGTGGGCGCGCCGGCCTGCGAAGTGATCGGCGTGCCTGGGAAGTGAACGGCGTGATCGACACCGATGGCGACACCGCCGAGTGGACCTTTCCCGCGGATCCCGGCGCGGTGCACACGGCCCGCGCCGCCGTCCGCGGCAAGCTGCGCAGCTGGGACCTCGACACGCTCGGCGACACCGCGGCCCTGCTGGTGAGCGAACTGGTCACCAACTCCCTGCGGTACGCGACCGGTCCCATCGGCGTTCGGCTGCTGCGCCCCGCGGACCTGCCCAACGTGCTCCTGGTCGAGGTCTCCGACCCGCTGCCCGACCCGCCCCGCGAGCGTCCGGCCCGCCCGGACGACGAGTCCGGCCGCGGTCTGCAACTGGTCGCCTCCACCTCCCGCCGCTGGGGCACCCGGCCGGACGACACCGGCAAGACGGTCTGGTTCGAACTGGCCGTCCCGGGGTGAGCGGGGCGGTGGACGGGCCGTACGCGGAGCCCGCCGCGGAGCCCCCGCCGCACACCGGTCGGCAGCGGCCTGCGACGGTTGTCCGCGAGCGGGATTCGACCCGGTCCTGCCTGGTTAGAAGACTGATGGTGTTGTGGCAGGCCCGGACCGGAAAGCATCGGGATGGTCCTGTGATCGTGAACACCGTGTCGTGCGGCGCCGTAGTGCTGGATACTGCGGGCAGCCGCCCCCGGTGACCGGTGCCGGACGCGGTGAGCTGGAGGGGACGGTTCGCGTGAGCGAGATACCAGCGAAGGCCACGGAGTCCGAGGACCCGTCGGACGGCGCGAGGGCGGGGTCCGCGGGCGGCGGTGCAGCCGACGGGGCGCCGTCCGGGGACGCGATGTGGCAGAGCAGCCCGCCAGGCTCGATGTACGACTACATCAAGGTGGCCTCCTTCTCCATCGGCCCCGACGGACACGTCGACCAGTGGAGCCTGCGCGCAGAGCGGCTCTTCGGCATCCCCGCCGAACGCGCCGTCGGGATGGACCCCATCGAGGCGTTCGTCGACCCCGACCTGCGCGAGCACGGCCAGCGCAAGATGGCGGAGATCCTCGACGGGCGGGAGTGGACCGGCGTCGTCCCCTTCCGGATCCCGGACGGCGAGGACGGCCGGCGCGGTGAGGAGGGACTCGCCGAGGTCTACGTGATGCCGACGACCACGGTGGAGGGCGACAGGGCCGCCGTGTGCACCGTCGTCGACGTCCGCACCCTGCGGCGGATCGAGACCGACCTCGCCGCCTCGCAGGCGATTTTCGGCCAATCCCCGTTCGGTTTCCTGCTGATCGACACCGACCTCAAGGTCCGGCGCGCCAACGAGCGGTTCGCCTCCGTCTTCGGCGGCTCGCCGGACGACCACCGCGGCAGGGGCGTGCACGACTACCTGCCCCGCGGCGAGGCCGAGCGGGTCACCGCCACCCTGCGCCGGGTGCTGGAGAACGGGCAGTCCATCACGGACATGCACGTCTCCGGCTTCGTGCCGGAAACCGACGAGCGCCGCCACTGGTCCGTCAACCTCTACCGCGTGCACAGCGGCAGCGGCCGCACCATCGGCATCGCCTGGCTCGGGACCGACATCACCGCCCGCCGCGACGCCGCCCGCGAGGCCGCCGCCGCGCGGCGCAACCTCGCCCTCCTCAACGAGGCCGGCGCCCGCATCGGCAACTCCCTGGACCTGGAGACCACCGCGCGCGAACTCCTCGACGTCGTGGTCCCCGGCTTCTGCGACCTGGCGACCGTCGACCTCTACCAGGGCCTGCTGGCCGGCGACGAGACCCCGCCCGGCCTCGCCGACGGCAGCGCCGAACTGCGCCGCGTCGCCTTCGCCAGCGCGGTCTCCGGCGCGCCGTTCGGCGGCACCGGCGCACCCGTCGAACTCGGCGCCGTGCACCACTACCCGTTCAACTCGCCCCGCGCGGACGCCCTGCGCACCGCCCGCCCGACGACCGTGCCCGGTGAGGACGGCGGCCTCGTGCAGACCACGCTGGCCGTGCCGATGGTCGCCCAAGACACGGTGGTGGGACTCGCGCAGTTCGCCCGTACCAAGGGCAGCGAGCCGTTCGGCCAGCGCGACCGCGAGCTCGCCGTCGAACTCGCCGCGCGCGCCGCCGTCTGCATCGACAACGCCCGCCTGTACCGGCGCGAGCACGAACGCGCCCTGATACTGCAGCGGTCCCTGCTCCCGCCCGGCGACCCGGAGGCCTCCGGCCTCGACATCGCCTGCCGCTACCTGCCCGGCAGCGCCGCCACCGGCCGGCCCAGCGAGGTCGGCGGCGACTGGTTCGACGTCATCGAACTCCCCGGCCACCGCACCGCGCTGGTCGTCGGCGACGTCATGGGCCGCGGTCTACGCGCCGCCGTCGCCATGGGCGAACTGCGCACGGCCGTACGCACGCTGGCCCTGCTCGACCTGGAACCGGCCGAGGTGCTCTCCCAGTTGGACGAGATCGCCCGCGGCCTCGGCGCGCCCGGCGGTGTCCAGCAGGCCACCCGGGCCGCCCGCCGCCCCCGCGAGGCCGACCTCTCCGAGGTGTACCTGGCGACCTGCATCTACGCCGTCTACGACGCGGTCACCCGACGGTGCACCTTCGCCAACGCCGGCCATCTGCCGCCGGTGCTCGTCGAACCCGGCGAGTCCGCGCTGATGCTGGACGTGCCGCCCGGCATGCCCCTCGGCGTCGGCGGCGAACCCTTCGAGGAGGTGGAGGTCGAACTCCCCGAGGGCGCCCTGCTGGCCCTCTACACGGACGGCCTGGTCGAATCCCGCGACCACCCCCTGGACGAGGGTCTCCAGGCCTTCGTCGGTGCCCTCACGGACCCCTCCCGCCCCCTGGAGGATGTCTGCGACCACATCCTCAACACGCTCGGGTCCCACCACGGCGAGGACGACATCGCGCTGCTGATGGCCCGCGTCCAGGGCCTGCCCGCCGAGTCCGTCGGCGACTGGGCCCTGCCGCGCGAACCTCGCAGCGTCGGCCGCGCCCGCGAGTACGCCCGCGCCCAGTTGACCGCCTGGGACCTCGAACCGCTGATCGACACCACCGAACTCCTCGTCAGCGAGCTCGTGACCAACGCCCTGCGCTACGGCGAGGGCGAGATCAGACTCCGCCTCCTGCTCGACCGCACCCTGGTCTGCGAGGTGTGGGACTCCGGCCTCGTCCAGCCGCGCCGCCGCCGCGCCCGCGACACCGACGAGGGCGGCCGCGGCCTCCAGCTCGTGGGCCTGCTCAGCGCAGCCTGGGGATCCCGCCGCACCCCCCGCGGCAAGACGGTCTGGTTCGAACTCCCCCTGCCCGACGGGGAGAGCGCCCTGACCGACCCGGCGGAGGCGCTGCTGAGCCTGTTCTGACCGCCCCGCCAGGCACCGGTCTACGCCGCCGGTCCCGGACGGCGCCGTCTCCGCGTCCGCGGGCCGCCGTAGCAGGCGGGCGGGCCGCCGTCGGGATCCTCGGCCAGGAGGATGCCGCCGAGCACCGCTCCGGTGGCGCCGGCGGACGGGTCGGTGGTGGCGGTGTACGGGTTGCCGTGCAGGCGTACGTCCTGCTCCGCGAGGTCGCGGGCCTGGCGGGCCAGGGTGTCGGCGGTCTGCGGGTCGGTCGGCAGGAGGCGCAGCGCCTCCGCCAGCCGGATGCGGGCCGTGGCACCGACCGCGGCCCGGTGCGTGCCGACGAAGTCGTCGGCGGCGGCGACGGCGCTGCGCGCGACGAGTTCCTCGGCGGCCGACAGGACACCGGCCCGCCGGGTGCCGACCGGTGTGGTCGCCCGTACGATCCGCCGCAGCGCGTCCAGCGGGTCGTACGGCCCCGCGGCCGGCTCGGCGTGTACGCGTACGTGGGCCAGCTCCAGGTCGGCGTGCGTGACGCGGGCGCGCAGCTCACCGGCGGCGACGTCGGCGGGGACGGCCGCCGAGGACGCGCCCGGCACGAGGGCGGGTGCCTCGTCGGAGGCGGTGGCCGTTTCCGGAGCCGGGCCGTCGGCCGTACGCTGCGCGGGCTTGCGGGACTTGGCGGATTTCGGGGGGCCCGGGGCGGGCGCGGTGGCGTGGTCCGGGTCGCCGGTCACTTGCGCGGCGGCGGACTCGGCCGCTCGCCGGATCGCCTCGAGGTCCGCCTCCGCGCCGCTGAGCGCCGCAGGTACGAGTCGCTCCGCGGTCGACAGCTCCTCGGCCAGCCGCTCGACGCCGTGCACGAACACCGCGATCTGGGCGACCGCGCCCTCGGCCACGCGCAGGTGACAGGCGGCGGCCCGGGGGTTCCCCGAGTCTGCCGACTGGCGGGCCCGGTTCAGCCGGGAGGTGGCCAGCAGCAGCCGGTCCCTGGCCTGCTCCACGTGTCCCGTGACGGATGCGACGGCTGCCGGCCCGTACCGTTCGCGGAGCCCGGCGACGGTCGAGGCGGCGGTCGCCGTGCGCCCCGCCAACGTCCGGAACCGCGCCTCGGCGACCTCCAGCGCCTCACCCGGTCCCCCCCGCTCCAGGCCACGCAGTTCGTCGAACGCGGCGGCCTCCGCGTCCAGCAGCCGCCCCGCCTCCTCGCAGCGCCCGACCACGCCGGCCAGCGCCTGTCGCCGGGCGGCCGCGTCCGCGGGGACCCCGTGGTCGTATCGCTCCCGCATCCGGCAGGCGGCGGCGAGCTCCGCCTCCGCCTCCCGCACCGCCCGTGCGAACGGCTCGACGGCCGCCGCGCCGAACCGCGCCTCGGCGAAGCCGAGTTCCTCCCGGCTGGTGCGTACCCAGTCGTCCGCGAGGGGGATCAACTCCGTTGACCTGCCGCTGAGTTCACCGGACGGCGGTGGCGACCGCCGCAGCGCGGGGGCCGGGGAGGGACCGCCACCGGGGGTCGTACGGGTCCTGGCCCGCCGGGTCCGTCGGACGTACCCGTACCCGGCGAGCACCCCCGCCGCGCCCACCGCCACGAGCGGCAGGGCGAGATAGCCCGGCGACGTCTCGTCCTGCCGCGGCGCGGCGGTGGCGGCCACCGGACAGGTCTGGGGGAGCGCAACCGCGGCGCCGCTGTTGGTCGTCATCCCCGGAAGCACCAGCCACACGAGGCCCGCCGCGCCGCACAGCACGGTGTGTGCCACCCGCCCCGGCAGGCGGTGGGTCGCGCGCCGCGGCCGGGCCGCCCGGAACACCGATGCCGTCACATTCGGGAGCGTATGACCGCCCGAGCGGCCACGCGACCGGGCCGCGGCACTGGTGGGGCCGACGGGACTCGGCAACGCGGGAGGGGACACCAGCATGAAGAACACCACCGGCAGACAGGAAACGTCCGACACGGGAAGCGGGACCGGCACCCCCGGCGGGGAGGACGCGTCCGGTACGGACGACGCCACTGGCGGTCGGGAGACCGCTGGCGCGGAACCGGCGTCCGGCCCCGGGAGCGAGACCGGTACGGGCGACACCGGCGGCCAGCTCGACACCCCCGGCGCGGAGAGCCGGACCGGCAGGGCCGGTACCACCGGCGTGGAGAACGCCTCCGGCACGAATGGCATCACCAGCGGTCGGGAGACCGCTGGCGCGGAGTCGGCGTCCGGCGCGGGGAGTGCGGCTGGTACGGGCGACACCGACGGCACGCACGACAGCCCCGGCGCGGGGAGTACGTCCGGCGGGGCCGGTGTCACAGGCGGAGAGGACGCGTCCGGTACGGACGGCATCTCGGGTGGGCCGAAGGCCGCCGGCGCGGGGAGTGCGAGCGGTACGGGTGGCAGCAGCGGCACGCACGACAGCCCCGGCGCGGACGGCGCGAGCGGCAGGGTCGGGATCACCGGGGGAGAGGACGCGTCCGGCACGGGCGACATCACCGGCGGGCGAGGGACCGGTGGCGTGGGGAGCGCGTCCAACGCAGAGAGCACGACCGGCACGGGCGGCACCACCGCCGGGCACGAGGTCGCCGACGCGCAACGTACCGCGGACACGACGCCCTCCGACCCCGGCCAGGGGCGCGCTGGTCCGCCGTCCCGGCGGCGCCGTGGGCTGCGTCGGGTTCGTCGTGTCGCCCTCGGTGTCGTCCTGCTGCTGGTGTTGCCGCTGCTCGCCGCCGAGACCGCCCTGCGGGTGAACCACACGGGCGACCCCGCCGACGGGACGTACACCAGGGGCCAGGACGCGATCTGGCTGGGCCACGCCTGGGTGGACGGCCGGAAGAAGGACGCCGATGTCGCCGCCCTCGCCCGGCGGCTGCGCGGCACCGGGATCCGTGACCTGTATGTGCACGCGGGGCCGCTCGAACACGACGGCATGCTTCCCAAGTCCTCCTACCCCAGAGCCCGTTGGCTGATCCCCGCCGTGCACCGCGCGCTGCCCGGCGTCCGCGTGCAGGCCTGGCTCGGCGACGAGCTGGCCACCGAGAGCCCGGACGGGATGCGGCTGGAGCGGGCCGAGACGCGCGCGGCCGTGGTCACCTCCACCCGCGAGATCCTGGCGGCCGGTTTCGACGGCGCCCACTTCGACCTGGAGCCGCTGCACTCCGGCGACCGCGACTACCTCGGCCTCCTCGACGACCTGCGCGCCGTCACCCGAGCCCACGGCGTCCCCCTGTCCGTCGCCGCCCACCAGATCGACCCGCTGCCCGCCTTCCACTCCCTGTGGGGCACGCTCACCAACCACCCCAAGTGGTGGTCGCAGGCGTACTTCGCCCAGGTCGCCCGCCGCGTCGACCAGATCGCCCTGATGTCGTACGACACCATGCAGCCGCTGCCGAGCCTGTACGGCGGCTACGTCGCCCAGCAGACCTCCCTCGCCCTGGAGGTCACCCCGCCCACGACCGACCTGCTGATGGGCCTGCCGTTCTTCCACGACAACCGCTTCGGCCACCGCGCCTCCGCCGAAACGGTCCCCGCCGCCGTCCGCGGCGTCCGCCTCGGTCTCTCCCGCACGGACGCCGGCCGCGAGCGCTTCGGCGTCGCCCTGTACGTCGACTTCGCCGCCACGGAGGACGACTGGACCGCGTATAGGGAAGGCTGGACCGACCTGTCATGATCACGGCGTCGATGGGAGGATGAGCGGTATGCACTCGATGGCGATGGGGACGACCGCACTGGCCCTCGTGGTTGTGGCGGGAGTGGCAGTGATCGGGATCCTGGGGATCACGATCGGTCGGGTGCCGCCGGTCGGCCGGAAAAAGGTCCTGCGGCCCAGGCTGTGGGGGTACGGCACACTGACCGCTGCCGTCGGCATGGGCGCGTTCCTGTGCCTCGGCCCGCTCAGCAGCAGGCCGGCCGCCCACTTCGACCTCGCGCTGGTGGGCATGGCCGTGTTCTTCCTGGGCTCGTTCCTTCAGTACCTGTCCCGGCGCCCCGCCCGCACGGACTCCCTGAACCGCCCCTAGGACGACCGCCGCCCGATCTTCGAGCCCAGCCACACCAGCGGGTCGTACTTGCGGTCAACCGTCCGTTCCTTCAGGGGGATCAGCGCGTTGTCGGTGATCCTGATGCCCTCGGGGCAGACCTCCGTGCAGCACTTGGTGATGTTGCAGTAGCCCAGGCCGTGGTCGTCCTGGGCCGCACGCTTGCGGTCCAGGCCCGAGTCCGCGGCGGCGTCCAGCGGGTGCATGTCGAGTTCGGCGACGCGCATCAGGAAGCGGGGGCCCGCGTACGCCCGCTTGTTGTCCTCGTGGTCGCGTACGACATGGCACACGTCCTGGCACAGGAAGCACTCGATGCACTTGCGGAACTCCTGCGGCCGGTCCACGTCCTCCTGGAACATGCGGTACTCGCCGGGACCGAGACCGGCCGGCGGGACGAAGGCCGGGACCTCGCGCGCCTTGGCGTAGTTGTAGCCGACGTCCGTCACCAGGTCGCGGACGACCGGGAAGGTCCGCAGCGGGGAGACGGTGATCGTCTCCTCGGGCTCGAAGACCGACATGCGGGTCATGCACATCAGCCGGGGCCGCCCGTTGATCTCCGCGGAGCACGAACCGCACTTGCCCGCCTTGCAGTTCCAGCGCACGGCGAGGTCCGGCGCCTGGGTGGCCTGGATCCGGTGGATGATGTCCAGGACCACCTCGCCGTCGTTGACCTCGACCGCGAAGTCCTCCAGGCCCCCGTCCCGAGCGTCACCCCGCCACACCTTGAAGCGGGCCTCATAGCTGCTCACTCGTACAGCTCCTCTTCGGCGAGGTACTTGACCAGCTCCTCCTTCTCGAAGAGGGCGAGCAGGTCGGGGCGGATGGGTTCGGTGGTCTCCCGGGAGAGGGCGATCTGGCCGCGCACGGGGTCCGTCGCCGCCAGCCCGCCCGTCGGGTCGGTCAGCCGGCACAGCAGGTTGATCCGGCGCCAGGCGCGCTCCATCGACGGGCAGTCCTCGCGGGTGTGCCCGCCGCGCGACTCCGTGCGCTCCAGCGCGGCCCGCGCCACGCACTCGCTGACCAGCAGCATGTTCCGCAGGTCGAGCGCGAGGTGCCAGCCGGGGTTGAACTGCCGGTGCCCCTCGACCCCGGCCCGCCGCGCCCGCACCCGAAGCTCGCCGAGCTTCTTCAGCGCCTGCTCCATCTCGCCCTCGCGGCGGATGATGCCGACCAGGTCGTTCATGGTCTGCTGGAGTTCCTGGTGCAGGGTGTACGGGTTCTCCGGCGGCCCGTCGACCGGTTCCCCGCCCTGCGCGCCCTCCGCCGAGAACGGCCGCAGCGCCTCCGCGGCCGCCGCGTCCACCTGGGCGCCGTCCACGGCCGGGCGTTCGCGCGCCGCCCCCTGCGCGTACTCGGCCGCGTGCCACCCGGCCCGGCGGCCGAACACCAGCAGGTCGGACAGCGAGTTGCCGCCGAGCCGGTTGGAGCCGTGCATGCCGCCCGCGACCTCCCCGGCCGCGAACAGCCCCGGCACCCCGCGGGCCGCCGCCGTGTCGGAGTCGACCGCGATGCCGCCCATGACGTAGTGGCAGGTCGGCCCGACCTCCATCGGCTCCGCCGTGATGTCGACGTCGGCCAGCTCCTTGAACTGGTGGTACATCGAGGGCAGCCGACGCCGGACGACCTCGGCCGGCATCCGTGTCGACACGTCGAGGAACACCCCGCCGTGCGGTGAGCCGCGGCCCGCCTTGACCTCGGAGTTGATCGCGCGGGCGACCTCGTCCCGGGGCAGCAGCTCCGGCGGGCGCCGGTTGTGCTCCGGGTCCTCGTACCAGCGGTCCGCCTCGTCCTCCGACTCGGCGTACTTCTCCTTGAAGACGTCGGGGATGTAGTCGAACATGAACCGCTTGTCCTCGGAGTTGCGCAGCACCCCGCCGTCGCCGCGGACCGACTCGGTGACGAGGATGCCCTTCACCGACGGCGGCCAGACCATGCCCGTCGGATGGAACTGCACGAACTCCATGTTCAGCAGCGGCGCCCCGGCGAGCAGCGCGAGCGCGTGTCCGTCGCCGGTGTACTCCCACGAGTTGGACGTCACCTTGAACGACTTGCCGATGCCGCCGGTCGCGATGACGACCGCGGGCGCCTCCAGCACGAAGAAGCGGCCGGACTCGCGATCGTAGGCGAAGACCCCGCAGACACGGTCACCCGCGGCGGAGCCGCTGTCAGGCGCGGTCTTGAGGATCCTCGTCACCGTGCACTCCTGGAAGACCTTCAGACGGGACTCGTAGTCCCCGGTCTCCCTCTTGTCCTCCTGCTGCAACGAGACGATCTTCTGCTGGAGCGTCCGGATCAGCTCCAGGCCCGTACGGTCGCCGACGTGCGCCAGGCGCGGGTACTCGTGCCCGCCGAAGTTGCGCTGCGAGATCCGGCCGTCCTTCGTACGGTCGAACAGCGCGCCCCAGGTCTCCAGCTCCCACACCCGCTGCGGCGCCTCCTGCGCGTGCAGTTCGGCCATCCGCCACTGGTTGAGGAACTTGCCGCCGCGCATGGTGTCGCGGAAGTGGACCTGCCAGTTGTCGTGCTCGTTGACGTTGGCCATGGCCGCCGCGATGCCACCCTCGGCCATCACCGTGTGCGCCTTGCCGAACAGCGACTTGCAGATCACCGCGGTACGCGCCCCGCGCTCGCGCGCCTCGATCGCGGCCCGCAGCCCGGCGCCGCCCGCGCCGACCACGACGACGTCCCACTCCTGCCGGTCCACCACGGACATCACAAGGCCCCACTCGTCGTACTCATCAGAAGAACCGCGGATCGTCGAAGACGCCGGAGGCGACCAGGTACACGTAGAAGTCGGCGAGCGCCACGCTGAACAGCGAGGCCCAGGCCAGCTGCATGTGGCGGCCGTTCAGCCGGCTCACGAACTGCCAGAGGCGGTAGCGCACCGGATGCTTCGAGAAGTGCTTGAGCTTCCCGCCCACGATGTGCCGGCAGGAGTGGCAGGAGACCGTGTACGCCCAGATCAGCAGGATGTTGACCAGGAAGACGACGGTGCCGAGGCCCATGTGGCCCCAGCGGTAGTGCTGGTCGCGGAAGGCCAGCACGGTGTCGTAGGTCAGCACGCCGGCGACCAGGATCGCCGCGTAGAAGAAGTACCGGTGGACGTTCTGCAGGATCAGCGGGAAGCGGGTCTCACCGGTGTACTTCCGGTGCGGCTCGGCGACCGCGCAGGCCGGCGGGGACGCCCAGAAGCCCCGGTAGTACGCCTTGCGGTAGTAGTAGCAGGTCAGCCGGAAGCCCAGCGGGAAGATCAGGATGATGATCGCCGGGGAGATCGCCCACCAGCTGCCGAACAGGTCGGCGTTGGGTCCCGCGTGCATGGTCCGGCAGTTCTGCGCCAGGCACGGCGAGTAGAACGGCGAGACGTACGGCGCCGCGTAGTAGTGCGCGTTCGCGAAAGCCCGCCAGGTCGAGTACACGACGAACGCGAACAGTCCGGCCGCGGTGGCGGCGGGCGCCAGCCACCAGCGGTCGGTCCGCAGATGCCGGGCGGCGATCGCGGCCCGCCCGGGGGAGCGGACACCGCCGCCGAGCGGATGGGGTTGTGTGCCGGGAGGTTCCGTACCTGTGGCCAATGCGGGACGCACCTTCCTGTCGGGCTCGCCTCCGGGGCACTGGAGCCGGTGTCGAGCCCCTTCGGGTCATACGCGGTCGGTTCAGGGGGCGTGGCGGTCGCGGGCGCCGAGTCCCTCGTCGTCCGAGTCCGTCCACAGGGAGACGTCGTAGGGAGCGTCGGAGATGGTGACGAGCGAGGGCCGCTGGGGGGCTGCCTGGCCCTGGGAGGCCTCGCGCAGCAGGGCGACGCTCTCCCGCAGGTGGTCGGCGTCGGTACGCACGCGGCGTATCTCCAGCCCGCCACCGAGTTGCTGCTCCAGTCGGCCCACCGACCGCAGCAGATCGTCGAGGGCTCGCTGGACCGACGTCAGGTCGTCGTGCACGGACATGACGTGACCTCGCTTCCATGGGCGTACAGCCCTAGGCGGCAACGTTCATGCGCCTGCGAGTGTCGCGCGTCACACCTGTCGGTGTGAAGGGATGTGCCGCGATTGGCGGATTGCACATCCCACACGCACGCCCGCACGCGCTCTGTGTGCGCCGGGGACCACGTGCGCCGAACGGGTGACCTTCCGGACCCGCTCCGCCGTGTCGCCTCCGGCTGACGAACCCTTTCCCCTTCAGTGGGCTGTAGATCTGATGAACACCAAAATACCGCCAAATGCGATCAAACCCCACCCGTGCCACCGGCGGGAGCGGCTCCACGGAGGTAGCACAGATGTCCTACGACGGTGTCCGTCCGCGCGCGGTCATGCGCTCGGCCGCCTTCCTGACCGCCGGCGCCCTCGCGGTGCCACTCCTCGCCGGCTGCGGCTCGGACGACGAGGGCAGCAAGCCGCTGGCCGCCCAGGACATCGCGCCCGCAGCCCGCAAGCAGATCGCCGACGGAGGCAGGCTGCGCTGGGCGGTGGACGCGATGCCGCAGACACTGAACGCCTTCCAGGCGGACGCCGACGCCGGCACCACCCGCATCGCCCAGGCGGTGCTGCCCACCATGTTCCGGCTCGACGCGAACGGCCACCCGCAGCCCGACGCCGACTACCTGGACTCCGCCCGGGTGGTCGAGACCGAGCCCAAGCAGGTCGTCGTCTACCGGCTCAACCAGCAGGCCGTCTGGAGCGACGGCCGCGAGATCGGCGCCGCCGACTTCGCCGCCCAGTGGCGTGCCCTGTCCGGCAAGAACTCGGCGTACTGGACCGCCCGCAACGCCGGGTACGACCGCATCGAGAAGATCGAGCGCGGCGCCAACGACCTGGAGGTCCGGGTCACCTTCGCCCGCCCCTACGCCGACTGGCGGTCGCTGTTCTCGCCGCTGTACCCCAAGGACGTCATGGGCACCGCGAACGCCTTCAACGACGGCGCCCGCAGGAAGCTGGCGGTCAGCGCCGGACCGTTCGCCGTGCAGAAGATCGACACCAAGACCAAGGACGTCGTCCTCGGCCGCAACCCGCGCTGGTGGGGCCATCAGGTCAAGCTGTCCGAGATCGTGCTGCACGAGGTGCCGCGCGACAAGCGGGCCGCCGCCCTCGCCGAGGGTTCCGTGGACGTGGCCGACATCGACCCCGCCGACGTCCCGCGGATCACGTCCGCCGGCGCCCGGGGCGGCAGCCCCCTCCACGGCCCGGCCGGCGGCCGCACCGCCGCCAGGGCGCTGCTCTCCTGGGCGGTGCTGCACGGCTCCGACGACAAGGCCGCCGACCGCGAGCGCCGCGCCCTGGCGGCGGAGCGCACGTCGCTCACCACATACCTGCGGCAGCAGCAGGTGCTGCGCGACTTCCAGGTGCGCAAGTCGCTGGAGCCCGCGTACACCCAGCTCGCCCTCAACGGCTCCGAGGGCCCCCTGGCCGACGAGCGCGTCCGCCGCGCGGTGGCGCACGCGCTGGACCGCAAGGAACTCGCCGAGATCGTCCTGAAGCCGCTCGGCCTGCCCCCGGTCCCGGTCGGCAGCCACCTCGCCGTGTCCGGCCAGAACGCCTACGCCGACAGCAGCGACGCCCTCGGCGGCCAGGACGCCGCCCAGGCGCGGGACCTGCTCGCGGACGCCGGCTGGGTGCCCGGCCCGGTCAAGGAGCAGAAGGAGCCCAAGAAGCCCGCGAAGCCCGAGAAGCCCGACAAGGCGGCCGGCGGCGAGGGCCACCACGGCTCACAGAACTCCGCCGGGGACGGCGACGGGACGTACATCGTCGGCCGGAACGACCACGTGGAGGACGGCAAGGCACCCGGCCCGAGCGAGCAGGAGCGGGACCACGAGGACCAGCAGGAGCAGCGCGGGCCGGGCGACGAGGGCGCCAGGCAACTCGCCCAGGACGGCAGGCAGTACACGAACGACCACCTCAAGCAGGGCAGCGCGCCCGGTGCCTACGCCCCCAAGGGCACCGCCGCGCCGCGGCCCGGTGCCGCCGCCGGGCCGCTGGCCAAGGACGGCAAGCCGCTCATGCTGCGCTTCGTGGTCCCCTCCGGCCCCGGCTCGGACACGCTGCGCAAGGTGGCCGACCGGGTCACCGCCATGCTCAAGAAGGTCGGCGTCGGCACGGAGATCACCAGGGTCCCCGACGAGAGCTACTTCCGGGACCACATCGCCTCCGGGCAGTTCGACCTCGCGCTGTACTCCTGGCCCGCCTCCGCCTGGCCGGCCACCGACGCCCGCCCCATCTACGCCAAGCCCGTACCAGCCGCCGACGGCTCCCTGAACGTCCAGCAGAACTACACCCGCGTCGGCACCGACCAGGTCGACCAGCTCTTCGACCAGGCCATCACCACCCTGGACGAGGGCGAGCAGGCCGGCCTGCTGCGCAAGGCCGACGCCCGCATCTGGGCGGCGGCCGGCTCGATCCCCCTCTACCAGCGCCCCCAGCTGACGGTCGTCCGCAAGAACCTCGTGAACGTCGGGGCCTTCGGTTTCCAGACCCCCGTCTACGAGGACATGGGCTTCCTGAAGAAGGGGGCGAAGCCGTCGGGCGGCGCGTCGCCGAAGGGTTGAGACCGGCAGGCCACGGCGGGAGAGCCGCGGTCGGGCGACCTCCGAGGGCCCGTCGGCCCCGGGGGTCGCCGCCCTTTTCGGGAGAAGCCTGATGTGTGATCGCGCGGACACACTCCGCGTTTTGGCGGGCGCTTGCCCCGCCCTTTTTTCGGGCGTACCCCGGCGGCCCGTACCATGGGTTGAGGCCGTGGCGTGTCGCGCCCGGCAGGGCCCGCGTAACACCGACGTACGCGCAGGTCGTCCGCACACTTCGGGAGTACGCCTCACTATGGCCACGCGCCACGACATCCGCAACGTCGCCATCGTCGCCCACGTCGACCACGGCAAGACCACCATCGTCGACGCCATGCTGAAGCAGGCCGGCGCCTTCGCCGCGCACCAGCTCGACCAGGTCGACGAGCGCATGATGGACTCGAACGACCTGGAGCGTGAGAAGGGCATCACGATCCTCGCCAAGAACACGGCGGTGAAGTACCACCCCAAGGACGGCGGGGAGCCCATCACGATCAACATCATCGACACCCCCGGCCACGCCGACTTCGGCGGCGAGGTCGAGCGCGGCCTGTCGATGGTCGACGGCGTCGTCCTGCTCGTCGACGCCTCCGAGGGCCCGCTGCCGCAGACCCGCTTCGTGCTGCGCAAGGCCCTCCAGGCCCGGCTGCCCGTGATCCTCTGCATCAACAAGACGGACCGGCCCGACGCCCGGATCGACGAGGTCGTCAACGAGGCCTACGACCTGTTCCTGGACCTGGACGCCGACGAGGACCAGATCGAGTTCCCGATCGTCTACGCGTGCGGCCGGGACGGCATCGCCTCGCTGACCAAGCCGGAGGACGGCACGGTTCCCTCCGACTCCACCAACCTGGAGCCGTTCTTCTCCACGATCCTCCAGCACATCCCGGCCCCCGTCTACGACGAGGCCGCCCCCCTCCAGGCGCACGTCACCAACCTCGACGCGGACAACTTCCTCGGCCGTATCGCGCTGCTGCGCGTGGAGCAGGGCGAGCTGCGCAAGGGCCAGACGGTCGCGTGGATCAAGCGCGACGGCTCCGTGCAGAACGTGCGGATCTCCGAGCTGATGATGACCGAGGCGCTCACCCGCAAGCCCGCCGAGAAGGCCGGCCCCGGTGACATCTGTGCCGTCGCGGGCATCCCGGACATCATGATCGGTGAGACCCTCGCGGACACCGAGAACCCCGTCCCGCTGCCGCTGATCACGGTCGACGAGCCGGCGATCTCCATGACCATCGGCACCAACACCTCCCCGCTGGTCGGCCGCGGCGGCACCGGCAAGGGCGCTGACGCGAAGGCGGCCGTGAAGGACCGCAAGGTCACCGCCCGCCAGGTCAAGGACCGCCTGGAGCGCGAGCTGATCGGTAACGTCTCGCTGCGCGTCCTGGACACCGAGCGCCCGGACGCCTGGGAGGTGCAGGGCCGCGGCGAGCTGGCGCTGGCCATCCTGGTCGAGCAGATGCGCCGCGAGGGCTTCGAGCTGACCATCGGCAAGCCGCAGGTGGTCACCAAGGAGGTCGACGGCAAGGTTCACGAGCCGGTCGAGCGCATGACGATCGACGTGCCCGAGGAGCACATGGGCGCCGTCACGCAGCTCATGGGCGTGCGCAAGGGCCGGATGGACAACATGTCCAACCACGGTTCCGGCTGGGTCCGCATGGAGTTCGTCGTGCCCTCCCGGGGCCTGATCGGCTTCCGCACCGAGTTCCTGACCCAGACCCGCGGCACGGGCATCGGCCACTCGATCCACGAGGGTCACGAGCCCTGGTTCGGCGCGCTCCAGACCCGCAACAACGGCTCCCTGGTCGCCGACCGTTCCGGTGCCGTCACCGCGTTCGCGATGACGAACCTCCAGGAGCGCGGCGTGCTCTTCGTGGATCCGGGCACCGAGGTGTACGAGGGCATGATCGTCGGTGAGAACTCCCGCTCCGACGACATGGACGTCAACATCACCAAGGAGAAGAAGCTCACCAACATGCGGTCGTCGTCGGCCGACTCGTTCGAGGCGATCGTCCCGCCGCGCAAGCTCTCCCTGGAGCAGTCGCTGGAGTTCTGCCGCGACGACGAGTGCGTCGAGGTGACCCCGGAGGCGGTCCGCATCCGCAAGGTCGTCCTCGACCAGCGCGACCGCGCCCGCGCCGCCAGCCGCGCCAAGCACAGCTGAGGAACGGCCGGGGCCGCTCCCCGGCCCGTCCTCGCTTCCTGGCGCCCACCCGGCGGTACGCGGGTGGGCGCCTGTTTCCCGCCGGTCGGCGACCGGCGGCCCGGTACAGGGTTTTCCCTATAACGGGGCGTCAGATCTGGCCTCCGAGCCCCACCTGTGGAAGCTTCGCCAGTGTCGTCATGTCCGGAATCCGCGGCTCGGCCGCCCTCGCGCGGCCCGTGAGACAGCACCGGTGGTGCCGGCATGGGCTCAACCACCGGTCGGCGCAACCGGTTTTCCCTCTCCCCTGTCCGCTATCCGGACAGCGAAGCCCGATAGTTGTGTAACAAGTCCGTTTCGCTGTGATCTTTCACGAAACCCTTTGTCCGGATTTTGGGAGAAGTAGACGCCAGGTGTGATCGAACCGAAACCTTGAAGGTGTGGTTCGTTCCCGTTCGGATGGCAGATAGTTAGGCGCGTAGAGCTCGGATTAACGGGTCACGCGCTGCAGACGGCGACGACTTGCGAGCGCGGGGGGCACCTGACGATTTCAGGCACCGGTAACGGTGATGCGTCACGTGTCCCTCCATGCGGTGAACCAATGGACTCATGAGGAGGAGCCCCATGCGTGGTGCCAAGAGCGCCAAGTGGGTTGCGATGGCCGCGGTTGTGGCGCTGGGCGCGACGGCCTGTGGCGGCGGTGGCGGCAGCGACAAGGGCAGCGGCGACAAGGCCGCGATCGACCCGAGCGGCAAGTTCTCGGTCGAGGTCGGTGAGCCGCAGAACCCGCTGCAGCCGGCGAACACCATGGAGTCCAACGGCAGCATTGTCATCAAGTCGCTCTTCTCCGGGCTCGTCGACTACGACCAGAGCGGCAAGACCGTCTACGTCAATGCCCAGTCGATCGACTCCACGGACAACAAGACCTTCACGGTCAAGCTGAAGCCCGACTGGAAGTTCCACGACGGCAGCCCGGTGACCGCGGCGTCCTACGTCAAGGCCTGGAACTGGGCGGCGAACCCGGCGAACAAGCAGACCAACAGCTTCTGGTTCTCCGACATCCAGGGCTACGACGACGTCGCCCCGGCCAAGGGCAAGCCCAAGGCCGACAAGATGTCCGGTCTGAAGGTCGTCGACGACACCACCTTCACGATCACGCTGACCAAGCCGATCCCGTACTACGTGTACAAGCTCGGCTACGAGGTCTTCAACCCGCTGCCGGAGTCCTTCTACAAGGACCCGAAGGCCGCGGGCGAGCACCCGATCGGCAACGGCCCGTACAAGTTCGTCAGCTGGCAGCACAAGAAGCAGATCGAAGTTGCCAAGTACGACGACTACAAGGGCCCCAACGCCGCCAAGAACGGCGGTGTGATCTTCAAGAACTACAGCAACCTCGAGACCGCCTACGAGGACCTGAAGTCGGGCAACGTCGACGTGCTGCGCCAGGTCGCGCCGAAGGACCTGCCGGTCTACAAGCAGGACCTCGGCGACCGCGCGGTGGACCAGGCCTACTCGGCGATCCAGAGCATCGCCGTGGCCTACTACACCAAGCAGTGGAAGGACATCGACCCCAAGGTCATCCAGGGCCTGTCGATGGCGATCGACCGCGACACCATCACCAAGACCGTGCTCCAGGGCACGCGTGAGCCCGCCACCGGCTGGGTCGCCAAGGGCGTTATGGGCTTCCAGCCGAACGCCGCCGGCGACGTCACCAAGTACGACCCGGCCAAGGCCAAGGAGCTCATCAAGGAGGGCGGTGGCGTTCCGGGCAACTCCATCTCCATCCAGTACAACGCCGACGGCGGCCACAAGGAGTGGGTGGAGGCGGTCTGCAACTCCATCACCAACGCCACCGGTGTGAAGTGCGTGGGCGACTCCAAGGCCGACTTCCAGGCCGACCTGAACGCGCGCCAGAACAAGCAGGTCAAGTCGCTGTACCGCTCGGGCTGGGTGCTGGACTACCCGTTCAACGCCAACTTCCTGCGTGACCTGTTCGGCACCAAGTCGGACGGCAACCAGGGTGGCTTCTCCAACAAGACCGTCGACAAGGACATCGCCGCTGCCGACAGCGCGAGCTCCCTGGAGGAGTCGGAGAAGAGGTACCAGGAGCTCGAGAAGAGCCTGGTGAACTACATGCCGTCCATCCCGCTCTGGTACTACAAGGTCAACGCCGGCTACTCGGAGAAGGTCAGCGGAGTCCAGTACGACCAGCAGGGTGACCCGGTCCTGACCGGCGTTCAGGTCAAGAAGTAACCACAAACAGCCCGTTCGTCCCGGGGCGCGGAGTACCGCGCCCCGGGGAACGGCAGCGGCTGGGGGGCCCTTTCCGCACGTACCGTTCATCGGTGCGTGCGGAAGGGGCCTCGTCGGCTGCCGCTGTGACTGACATGGAGGCACGATGGGGCGCTACGTCGCACGACGACTGCTCCAGATGATCCCGGTGTTCATCGGGACAACTCTGCTGATCTTTCTCATGGTCTATGCCCTGCCCGGTGACCCCGTGCGAGGGCTGTTCGGCGACAAGGGCGGAAGCCCCCAGGTGATCGCCGCACTGAGACATGAGTACGGCCTGGACCAGCCGATCCTGGTGCAGTACTGGCACTACATGCGGGACATGGTCCTGCACGCCGACTTCGGCACGCAGATCGCCAGCGGACGGCCCGTCACGTCCGTGCTCGGAGAGGCGTTCCCGGTCACCCTGCGTCTGGCCGGACTGGCCTTCGCCCTCGAGGTCGTCCTGGGCCTCGCCCTGGGCATCGTGGCGGGTCTGCGGGCCGGGCGCGCCACGGACACCGTCATCCTGCTGATCACGCTGCTGCTGATCTCGGTCCCGGTGTTCGTCCTCGGCTACATCCTCAAGGTCGTCTTCGCGTTCAACCTGAACTGGCTGCCGCCGAACGTCAACGACGACACCAACCTCAACGAGTTGCTGATGCCGGCCATCGTGCTGGCGACCGCGTCCCTGGCCTATGTGACCCGGCTCACCCGCACCTCGATCGCCGAGAACCTGCGCGCCGACTACATCCGCACGGCCATCGCCAAGGGCCTGCCCAAGCGCCGCGTGGTGGGCGTCCACCTCATGCGCAACTCGCTGATCCCGGTGGTCACCTACCTCGGCGCCGACATCGGTGCCCTGATGGGCGGTGCCGTCGTCACCGAGGGCCTGTTCAACATCCAGGGCATCGGTGGCACGATCTACCAGTCGATCGTGCGCCGCGAGGGCACCACCCTCGTCGGTCTCGTGACCATCCTGGTGCTCGTGTACCTCATCGCCAACCTGCTCGTCGACCTGCTCTACGCGGTCCTTGACCCGAGGATTCGCTATGCCTGACGTGACCCAGACCGACCTCAAGTCCGGTGCGGCCGACCCCGCCGCCGCCGAGACCGCGGTGGCGCTGACCGAGGCGAAGCCGGAGAAGGCCCGCAGTCTGTGGGGCGACGCCTGGCAGGACCTGCGCCGCAGCTGGATCTTCATCGTCTCGGCGGTGCTGATCGTCTTTCTTTTGACGATCACCTTCTTCCCCGGGCTGTTCACCAGTGTCAACCCGGCCTCGGGTGACCTGGCCAAGCACTTCCTCCAGAAGCCGAAGCTGGGCAACGTCTTCGCCCCGGACTGGCTGGGCTACGACCAGCAGGGCCGCAGTGTCTACGCGCGTGTCGTCTACGGCACGCGGGCTTCGGTGGCGGTCGGCTTCGGCACCACCCTCGCGGTGACGCTCGTGGGCGGCCTGATGGGCATGATCGCCGGTTACTTCGGCGGGATCACCGACTCGGTGATCTCGCGGCTGACCGACGTGTTCTTCGGCATCCCGTTCCTGCTCGGCACGATGGTCGTGCTCAACTCCTTCCAGGCCCGCACGACCTGGGTCGTCATCGGCGCGCTGAGCTTCTTCGGCTGGACGCAGATCGCCCGCGTGATGCGCGGCGCGGTGATCACGACCAAGCAGTCCGACTACGTGCACGCCGCCAAGGCCCTGGGCGCGAGCACCCCGCGCATCCTGTTCCGGCACATCCTGCCGAACACGATGGCCCCGGTGATCGTCGTCGCCACCATCTCGCTCGGCATCTACATCGTCGCCGAGGCGACCCTGTCGTACCTGGGCCTCGGCCTGAACGGTGTGTCGTGGGGCAACGACATCTCCGACGGCGGCAACCAGATCCGTGTGGCGCAGCACATCATGCTCTACCCGTCGATCATGCTCATCATCACGGTGTTGTCGTTCATCATGCTCGGTGAGGCTGTACGCAACGCCCTCGACCCGAAGACGCGCTGAGGGAGGCGTACGTGACCACCATCGAAGAAGTCGTACCCGTGCCCTCGCCCCGCGAGAGCGGGGCGGACGGCGCACCACTGCTCGAAGTGCGCGACCTGCACGTCGAGTTCCACACCCGTGAGGGTGTCGTCAGGGCCGTCAACGGCGTCAACTACAGCGTGGCGGCGGGCGAGACGCTCGCCGTGCTCGGTGAGTCGGGCTCCGGCAAGTCCGTGACGGCGCAGGCCATCATGGGCATCCTGGACATGCCCCCGGCGAAGATCCCGCAGGGCGAGATCCTCTTCCGGGGCCAGGACATGCTCACGATGTCCGCCGAGGACCGCCGCAAGATCCGCGGCCGCCGCATCGCCATGATCTTCCAGGACGCGCTCAGCTCGCTGAACCCGGTTCTGACCGTCGGCTACCAGCTCGGCGAGATGTTCCGCGTGCACCAGGGCCTGTCCAAGAAGGAGGCCAAGGCCAAGGCGATCGAGCTGATGGACCGGGTGAAGATCCCGGCCGCCGCGGCCCGTGTGAACGACTACCCGCACCAGTTCTCGGGCGGTATGCGCCAGCGCATCATGATCGCCATGGCGCTGGCCCTGGAGCCGGACCTGATCATCGCCGACGAGCCGACCACGGCCCTCGACGTGACGGTCCAGGCCCAGGTCATGGACCTCCTCGCGGAGCTCCAGCGCGAGTACAACATGGGCCTGATCCTGATCACCCACGACCTCGGCGTCGTCGCCGACGTCGCGGACAAGATCGCCGTGATGTACGCGGGCCGGATCGTGGAGCAGGCACCGGTCCGCGAGCTGTACAAGCGCCCGGCGCACCCGTACACGCGAGGCCTGCTGGACTCGATCCCGCGCCTGGACCAGAAGGGCCGGGAGCTGTACGCGATCAAGGGTCTGCCGCCCAACCTGCTCCGCGTTCCCAGCGGTTGTGCGTTCAACCCGCGCTGCCCCAAGGCCCAGGACATCTGCCGCGAGCAGATCCCGGACCTGCTGCCGGTCACCGAGCAGGACGGCGGCGAACTGGCGGGCCGTGCTTCGGCGTGCCACTTCTGGAAGGAGACGATCCATGGCTGAGCCCACGAAGCTCGCGAAGGACGACGAGCCGACGGACGAGGCCACGCCGAACGTCTCCGAGGTCGAAACCGTCGAGGCGACCTCCGAGGAGGAGGCTGTCGCGGCTCTCGACGCGCACGTCGCGCGCGGCGAGCCGATCCTCCAGGTCCGCAACCTGGTCAAGCACTTCCCGCTGACCCAGGGCATCCTGTTCAAGAAGAGCATCGGCGCGGTCAAGGCGGTCGACGGGATCTCCTTCGACCTCTACCAGGGCGAGACCCTCGGTATCGTGGGCGAGTCCGGCTGCGGCAAGTCCACCGTCGCCAAGCTGCTGATGAACCTGGAGCAGGCGACCGCCGGCGAGATCTTCTACAAGGGCCAGGACATCACCCGGCTGTCCGGGCGGGCGTTGAAGGCCGTGCGCCGGAACATCCAGATGGTGTTCCAGGACCCGTACACCTCGCTCAACCCGCGTATGACGGTGGGCGACATCATCGGCGAGCCCTTCGACATCCACCCCGAGGTGGCCCCGAAGGGCGACCGGCGCCGCAAGGTGCAGGAGCTGCTGGACGTCGTCGGCCTCAACCCGGAGTACATCAACCGCTACCCGCACCAGTTCTCCGGCGGTCAGCGCCAGCGCATCGGCATCGCCCGTGGCCTCGCGCTCAACCCCGAGGTCATCATCTGCGACGAGCCGGTCTCGGCGCTGGACGTGTCCGTCCAGGCGCAGGTCATCAACCTGATGGAGCGACTGCAGGACGAGTTCAACCTCTCCTACATCTTCATCGCGCACGACCTGTCGATCGTCCGGCACATCTCGGACCGCGTGGGCGTGATGTACCTCGGCAAGATGGCCGAGATCGGCACCGACGAGCAGATCTACGACCACCCGACGCACCCCTACACCCAGGCACTGCTGTCGGCAGTCCCGGTGCCGGACCCGGAGGCCCGCGAGCACCGCGAGCGGATCATCCTCACCGGCGACGTGCCGTCCCCGGCCAACCCGCCCTCGGGCTGCCGCTTCCGCACCCGCTGCTGGAAGGCCCAGGACAAGTGCGCCGAGGAGGTCCCGCTGCTCGCCGTGCCCGAGCGCTTCAAGGGCTCGGACTCCCTGGCGGCCCACGAGTCGGCCTGCCACTTCGCCGAGGAGAAGGACGTCGTCGGCGCGGCCTGACCCTCTCATGGCACACTCCCGGTTCCCGGCGTCCCTCCAGGCGCCGGGAACCGGCGTTTTTCCGGCTGAGGCGAGGACGGGCGGATGCTGCACCACGTCGAACTCTGGGTTCCCGACCTGCCCCGCGCGGTCCGCTCCTGGGGCTGGCTGCTGAGCAGCCTGGGGTACCACCCCTACCAGGAGTGGGAGCACGGCCGCAGCTGGCGGCTGGGACCGACGTACCTGGTGGTCGAGCGGTCACCGGCGATGCGTGACGACGGCGGACACGACCGGACTCGTCCCGGCCTCAACCACCTCGCCTTCCACGCGGGCACCACGGCCCGGGTCGACGCGCTGATGCGCCAGGCGGCCGCACACGGCTGGTCGCCGCTCTTCACCGACCGCTACCCGCACGCCGGCGGCCCCGACCACTACGCGGGCTACCTCGCCGACGCCGACGGGTTCGAGGTGGAGCTGGTGGCCTCCGGCGTCGAGCCGGCCGGCTGACGCGGGCGCCTGGCGGCGTTGGCGCGTCCGCGTGGAGTGGAGCCTCCATCGGTGCGGCGAACATCGGATATGCGGCTTATGTGCTGATATATCTCAGGTCACCGCATCCCGAGGAGGCACCCATGCGCGGAGTCGCGCGCGCTACCGCGGGGGCGTTGGGGGCCGTGCTCGTCCTCGCAGCCTGCGGGGGCGGGGGAACCGGCGTCGGTGCCAAGGCGCTGACCGCGTCCTGGGGAGACCCGCAGAACCCGCTGGAGCCGTCCAACACCAACGAGGTGCAGGGCGGCAAGGTGCTCGACATGGTCTTCCGCGGGCTGAAGCGGTACAACCCGAAGACCGCCAAGGCCGAGAACATGCTCGCCGAGCGCATCGACACCACCGACTCGCGGCACTTCGCCGTCACCGTCAAGAACGGCTGGCGGTTCAGCAACGGCGAGCCGGTCACCGCCAGGTCCTTCGTCGACGCCTGGAACTACGGCGCGAGCCTGCGGAACAACCAGAAGAACGCCTACTTCTTCGGCTACATCGAGGGCTACGACAAGGTCCACCCCAAGAGCGGACAGCAGAGCGCCGACACCCTCTCCGGGCTGAAGGTCACCGGCCCGCGCACCTTCACCGTCACCCTCGACCAGAAGTTCTCCACCTTCCCCGACACCCTCGGCTACGCCGCCTTCGCCCCGCTGCCCCGCGCCTTCTTCACGCACCACGCAGCCTGGCTGGACAAGCCGGTCGGCAACGGCCCGTACACCATCGAGTCGTACACCAAGGGCGCGCAGATGACCCTCAGGAAGTGGGACGGCTACCCCAGTCCGGACAAGGCCCGGAACGACGGCGTGACCCTGGTGGTCTACACCGACAGCAACACCGCGTACACCGACGTGCTGGCCGGCAACCTCGACCTCGTCGACGACATTCCCGCCGGCCAGCTCAAGAACGTGCGAACCGACCTGGCCGGCCGCTACATCAACAGCCCGGCCGGCATCCTGCAGACACTCGCCTTCCCGTTCTACGACCCGAAGTGGAACACCAGCGGGGCGCGCAAGGTCCGCACCGGCCTGTCCATGGCCATCAACCGCAAGCAGATCACCGAGACCATCTTCCGCAACACCCGCACCCCGGCCACCGACTGGACCTCCCCGGTCCTCGGCACGGCCGGCGGCTACAAGCCGGGCCTGTGCGGCCATGCCTGCGACTACGACCCCGCCGCGGCCAGGAAGCTGGTCCAGGAGGGCGGCGGACTCCCCGGCGGCCAGGTGAAGATCACGTACAACGCGGACACGGGCTCGCACAAGCAGTGGGTGGACGCCGTGTGCAACTCCATCAACAACGTGCTCGGCAACGACAGGGCGTGCGTCGGCAACCCGGTCGGCACCTTCGCCGACTTCCGCAACCAGATCGGCCGGCACCGGATGACCGGACCCTTCCGGGCCGGCTGGCAGATGGACTACCCGCTGATCCAGAACTTCCTCCAGCCGCTGTACTACACGGACGCCTCCTCCAACGACGGCAAGTGGTCCGACAAGCAGTTCGACCGCCTCGTCGACCGGGCCAACGCCGAGTCCGACAGGCACCGGGCGATCGGGCTCTTCCAGCAGGCCGAGGGCGTCGTACGGGACAACATGGCCGCCATCCCGCTGTGGTACCAGAACGGCAGCGCCGGCTACTCCGACCGGCTGCACGACGTGGCGCTCAACCCGTTCAGCGTCCCCGTCTACGACGAGATCAGGGTCGGCTGATCCGGCATGGGACGCTATGTCGCCAGGCGGCTGCTCCAGATGATCCCGGTGTTCTTCGGGGCCACCCTGCTGATCTTCCTGATGGTGAACGTGATGGGCGATCCCATCGCCGGACTGTGCGGGGAGCGCGCCTGCGACACCGCGACGGCCGCCCAGCTCAGACGGGAGTTCGGCCTCGACAAGCCGCTGTGGCAGCAGTACGCGACCTACATGGGCAACGTCTTCACCGGCGACTTCGGCACCGCGTTCAACGGACAGCCCGTCACGCAGCTGATGGCGTCGGCGTTCCCCGTCACCATCCGGCTGACCGTCGTCGCGATCCTCTTCGAGATCGTCGTCGGCATCACCCTGGGCGTGCTGACCGGGCTGCGCCGCGGCCGGCCCGTCGACACCTCGGTGCTGGTCCTCACCCTCGTCGTCATCTCCGTCCCCACCTTCGTCACCGGTCTGCTGCTGCAACTGCTGTTCGGCGTGCAGTGGGGCTGGATCAGACCCTCGGTGTCCCCGGCGGCGGCCTTAGGGGAGCTGATCGTGCCCGGCCTGGTCCTCGCCTCCGTCTCCCTCGCCTACGTGACCCGGCTGACCCGTACGTCCATCGCCGAGAACCGGCGCTCGGACTATGTGCGCACGGCCGTCGCCAAGGGGCTGCCCCGGCGCCGGGTCGTCGTCCGGCACCTGCTGCGCAACTCCCTGATCCCCGTGGTCACCTTCATCGGCACCGACATCGGCGCGCTGATGGGCGGTGCCATCGTCACCGAGCGCATCTTCAACATCCACGGCGTCGGCTACCAGCTCTACCAGGGCATCCTGCGGCAGAACACGCAGACCGTCGTCGGGTTCGTGACGGTCCTCGTCCTGGTCTTCCTGGTCGCCAACCTGCTCGTGGACCTGCTGTACGCCGTACTCGACCCGAGGATCCGCTATGCCTGAGCAGTCGCAGGAGCCCGAGCGCGCCATCGCCGGGACCGGCATGGGCGGCGCGATGGACCTGGCGGCGAGCGAGGCGACGACGCTGGAGCGGGCGCCGGGCGGGCCGGAGGGCAAGCCCCGCTCCCTGTGGTCCGACGCCTGGCGCGATCTGCGCCGCAACCCCGTCTTCATCCTCTCCGCGCTGGTGATCTGCTTCCTGGTCGTCATCGCGATCCGGCCGTCCCTGATCGCCTCGGGCAACCCGCTCACCTGCGACCTTGCCAGGGCCCAGGACGGTCCCGCGCCCGGCCACCCCTTCGGCTTCGACGGCCAGGGCTGCGACGTCTACACGCGCACCGTCTACGGCGCCCGCGCGTCCGTCACGGTCGGCATGTGCGCCACGCTCGGGGTGGCGCTCTTCGGCTCGGTGCTGGGCGGGCTCGCCGGATTCTTCGGCGGCGCCGGGGACGCCGTGCTGTCCCGGGCCACCGACATCTTCTTCGCCATCCCCGTGGTCCTCGGCGGTCTCGTCCTGCTGTCCGTCGTCCCGAGCAGCACCGTCTGGCCCGTCGTCGGGTTCATCGTGCTGCTCGGCTGGCCGCAGATCTCCCGGATCGCGCGCGGCTCGGTCATCACCGCCAAACAGCTCGACTACGTCCAGGCCGCCCGTGCCCTGGGCGCCTCCAACTCGCGCATCCTGATGCGGCACATCGCGCCCAACGCCGTCGCCCCGGTGATCGTCGTCGCCACCATCGCGCTCGGCACGTACATCGCGCTGGAGGCCACCCTGTCCTACCTCGGCGTCGGGCTGAAGCCGCCCAGCGTCTCCTGGGGCATCGACATCTCCGCCGCCTCGCCCTACGTCCGCAACGCCCCGCACGCGCTGCTGTGGCCCGCCGGGGCGCTGGCGATCACGGTCCTGGCCTTCATCATGCTCGGCGACGCGGTGCGCGACGCCCTCGACCCGAAGCTGAGGTGACGGCGCCGTGCTGCTCGAAGTCCGTGATCTGCATGTGGAGTTCCGCACCCGGGACGGGGTCGTCCACGCCGTCAACGGAGTCGGCTACGAGGTGGACGCCGGGGAGACGCTCGCCGTGCTCGGGGAGTCCGGCTCCGGCAAGTCCGTGACCGCGCAGGCGGTCATGGGCATCCTCGACGTGCCGCCCGGCCGGATCAGCGGCGGGCGGATCCTCTTCCGCGGCAGGGACCTGCTGAAACTGAAGGAGGACGAACGGCGGCGGATCCGGGGCGCCGAGATGGCGATGATCTTCCAGGACGCGCTGTCCGCGCTGAACCCGGTGCTGACCGTCGGCGACCAGCTCGGCGAGATGTTCATCGTGCACCGGGGCCTGTCCCGCAAGGACGCGCGCGCCAGGGCCGTGGAGCTGATGGACCGGGTGCGCATCCCGGCTGCCCGGCAGCGCGTCCGCGACTATCCGCACCAGTTCTCCGGCGGCATGCGCCAGCGCATCATGATCGCCATGGCGCTGGCCCTGGAACCGGCGCTCATCATCGCCGACGAGCCGACCACCGCCCTCGACGTCACCGTCCAGGCCCAGGTGATGGATCTGCTCGCCGAACTCCGGCGCGAGTACCGGATGGGGCTCGTCCTGATCACCCACGATCTGGGCGTGGTCGCCGACGTCGCCGACCGGATCGCGGTGATGTACGCGGGCCGGATCGTGGAGTCCGCGCCGGTGCACGACATCTACAAGGCGCCCGCCCACCCGTACACCAGGGGCCTGCTGGACTCGATCCCGCGCCTGGGCCACAAGGGCCGGGAGCTCTACGCCATCAAGGGCCTGCCGCCCAACCTCCTGGCGATCCCGTCCGGCTGCGCCTTCCACCCGCGCTGCCCCATGGCCCGGGACGTGTGCCGCACGGACGTACCGCCGCTGTACGAGGTCTCCGAAAGCCGCGCCAGCGCCTGCCACTTCTGGAGGGAGTGCCTGGATGGCAGAGCAGACGGCTGAGCGGCCGGCCGAGCCGATCCTGGAGGTCAGCGGGCTCGTCAAGCACTACCCGCTCACCCGGGGCGTCCTGTTCAGGAAGCAGATCGGGGCGGTCAAGGCGGTCGACGGCGTCGACTTCACCCTGGCCCGGGGCGAAACGCTCGGCATCGTGGGCGAGTCCGGCTGCGGCAAGTCCACGGTCGCGAGGATGCTGTGCAACCTGGAGCGGCCCACCGCGGGCGAGATCCGCTACCGGGGCGAGGACATCACCCGGCTGTCCGGCCGGGCGCTGAAGGCGGTGCGCCGGAACATCCAGATGGTGTTCCAGGACCCGTACACCTCGCTCAACCCGCGTATGACGGTGGGCGACATCATCGGCGAGCCGTACGAGATCCACCCCGAGGCGGCCCCCAAGGGCGACCGGCGCCGCAGGGTGATGGAACTGCTGGACGTGGTCGGCCTCGACCCGGAGTACGTCAACCGCTATCCGCACCAGTTCTCCGGCGGCCAGCGCCAACGTATCGGCATCGCACGGGGGTTGGCCCTGCGCCCCGAGATCATCGTCGCCGACGAGCCGGTCTCCGCGCTCGACGTCTCGGTGCAGGCCCAGGTGATCAACCTGATGGAGCGGCTTCAGGACGAGTTCGACCTGTCCTACGTCTTCATCGCGCACGACCTGTCGATCGTGCGGCACATCTCCGACCGGGTGGGGGTCATGTACCTCGGGCGGATCGTCGAGATCGGCACCGACGAGCAGATCTACGACCATCCGACGCACCCCTACACCCAGGCGCTGCTGTCCGCCGTGCCCGTGCCGGACCCGGGGGCACGGGAACGCCGGGAGCGGATCATCCTCTCGGGAGACGTGCCGTCCCCGACGAACATCCCCTCCGGCTGCCGCTTCCGCACCCGCTGCTGGAAGGCGCGGGAGCGCTGCACGCTGGAGGTGCCGGAGCTGGCGGTGCCCGCGGACTTCCGGCACGACACCGGACCGGCGGTGCACCCCTCGGCGTGCCACTACGCGGCGGAGCTCCAGGTGGTGCCGCCGGAGGAACGGGACACCGGGGGACAGGGCAGCGGCACCAGGGCACCGTGACCGCGCCGGCGCGCGGACGCCCTCACGGCCCGGGACGGGGCCGGGGCGGCGTGTCGCGTGCCCCCGGCCCCATGCCCGTGTGCGGTGTCCTGGCGGCGCTCAGCCGAGCCCGAGGGAACGCTTGAGGAAGTCCACCTGGAGCAGCAGCAGGTTCTCGGCGACCTGCTCCTGCGGAGTCATGTGGGTGACCCCGGACAGCGGCAGCACCTCGTGCGGGCGCCCGGCGGCGAGCAGGGCGGAGGACAGCCGCAGGGCGTGGGCGACCACCACGTTGTCGTCGGCCAGACCGTGCACGATCATCAGCGGCCGGTGCGGCTCGGCGGGCGAGGACAGCCCGTCGTCGGTGACCAGGGAGCTGTGGGCGTACACCCCCGGCGCCTGCTCCGGGTCGCCCAGATACCGCTCGGTGTAGTGGGTGTCGTACAGGCGCCAGTCGGTGACCGGGGCGCCCGCGATGCCCGCGTGGAAGACGTCCGGGCGGCGCAGCACGGCCAGGGCGGCCAGGTAGCCGCCGTAGGACCAGCCGCGGATCGCCACCCTGCCGAGGTCGAGCGGATACGTCTTGGCAAGGTCCCGCAGGGCCTCGATCTGGTCGTCGAGGGTGACCGTGAAGTCGTGGTGGACGGCCTTCTCCCAGGCGGGGGAGCGACCCGGGGTGCCGCGGCCGTCGGCGACGACCACCGCGAAGCCCTGGTCGGCGAACCACTGGGAGGTGAGGTGCGCGTTGTGCGCGGCCACCACGCGGGAGCCGTGCGGGCCGCCGTAGGGGTCGAGGAGGACGGGCAGGGGGGCGGAGGCGGCAGTGTCACGGGGGTAGTCCGTAGGCATAAGCACGGCGCACGGGATTCGGCGTGCGCCCCCCTGGGTGAGGGTCACGCGTGGGGACAAACCGGGATCTTCGGCGTGGGAGCGGATGGTGGCCACCGTCCGGCCCTCCCGCACCACCCGCACCCGGGCGCCCGGCCGGTCGAGCGTGGCGGAGACGAGGACGGCCACGCCCCCGGCGCGCACCGCGGTGTGCACGCCGGGTTCCTGGCTCACGCGCTCCACGCCCAGTTCGTTGACGCGGTAGACGTGCACCTCACCGGTCTCCGGTTCGGCCGCCTCCTCGCCGGTCGAGGCGGAGACGAGCACGTCGTCGTCCGACACGTCCAGCACGGCCCGCACGTGCAACTGCCCTCCCGTGAGCGGTCGTTCACCGACCGCCAGCACCCGCGCGCCGCCCTCTTCGGCGATCCGCACGAGCTGCCCGGAGGGAGACCAGCACGGCACCCCGGGGAAAAGTTCAAGCCAATCTGGATCTTCGTCGGCGTGCACCATACGGGTCGCGCCGGACTCCGGATCCACCGCCAGGTACAGCTGGCTGCGCTGGTCGCGCGCCTGCACGAGGAGCAGCGGCGCCCCTGCCGCTGACCAGTGCACATGAGCCAGATACGGGTAACGGGACCGGTCCCAGAGGACCTCCGTGCGGGTCCCGTCCAGGCCGAACACGAACAGCTGTACGTCCGCGTTGGGGGTGCCGGCGGCCGGGTAGGGGACGCGGCTCGGCTCCCGTCCGGGATGCGCCGGATCGGAGATCCACCACCGCCGCACCGGCGTGTCGTCCACGCGCGCCACGAGCAGCCGGTCCGACTCCGGCGCCCACCAGAAGCCGCGGGAACGGTGCATCTCCTCGGCCGCGATGAACTCCGCGAGGCCGTAGGCGACGCCCTCGGACTCCGGTTCGGCGAGCGCCCGGTCGCCGTCGCCCTCGGCACCCACCACCCGCAGGGCCCCGGCGGTGACGTAGGCGACGTGCCGTCCGTCGGGGGACGGACGGGGGTCGATCACCGGCCCGGGGGCGGGCAGTTCGCGTGCCGTACCCGCCCTCAACTCGGCCGTGAAAAGCCGCCCTGACAAGGCGAAAGACGCCAACTCCGCGGCGGTGTCGGTGGCGTAGCCGACGATGCCCGCGCCACCCTCGCGACTGCGTTCGCGGCGGGCCCGTTCCTCGGCCGAGAGGTGTTCGGATGCGCCGCCCAGGAGGGCGCTCGGGTCGGCTGCCATGCGCTCCGCGCCGTCGTCAAGGTCGAGCACCCAAAGGGAGTTGGCCCGGTCGGTGCCGGATCCGGAGCGCAGGAACACGACGCGGGAGGCGTCGGGAGCCACGGTGAACGCGCGCGGCGCGCCGAGCGTGAACCGCTGGGTGCGCGCGTGCCGTCGGGGGAAGGAGACAGGCTCGGTCGTCATGCCATGACCATATTGGCCATGCGCCCCCTTGTGCGGCCGTGCGCCGACCGATGCGCGCGTGCGGATAGTTATGATCGTTAGCGCATAGTGGGTAGGAACCTGCTGCCCGCTGTGTGGATCTATCTGCCCCTCATAGTCCGACGACCCCCGATACCCCCGACACCCCCCGCGTCCTGGGATCTTTGGAGGTGAGCCGCCGTGGCACTCTCGATTTCGGCGGTGGTGCTGCTGGCGATCATCGTCTTCTTGCTGATCAAGAAGTCAGGCCTCAAGGCCGGTCATGCGGTCGTGTGCATGCTCCTGGGCTTCTATCTGGCGTCCTCCACGGTCGCCCCCACGATCAGCGAACTCACCACGAACATCGCGGGGATGATCGGCAGCTTCAAGTTCTGAGGCCGTCCGGCGTCCCGCTCGCCCGGCCCCGCCGGGGCCGGTTCCGGGTCGGAACCGGGTTCAGGGCCAGGTTCTTCCGCGCCGGGTTCCGGGTCAGAGGTCGCCGCAGGCGTCCCGTGCCTTCGCCAGTTCCTCCTTCACTTCCTTGCCGAAGTCGAAGGTCTGCGCATGGAGCGCCTGCGCTCGCCGGACGCTTTCGGCGAGCGGTTCGTACCGCTTGTCGCCCGCGGCCGCCGACGCCGAGAGCACACCGGCCGCGGCGAACCGGTTCAACGCGATGTCGCCCTCCGGTCCCTTCGCGCCGTACTTCGACTCGTCGAACCCGCTGAGGGCGCGACACGCGTCGCGTGCGTCGTCCGCCGGGGCGTTCGCGGTGGACCGGCCGTCATCGCTCAGAGCCCATGCCGCGCCCACGGCGCCCCCGCCGACCATGAGGCCCGCCACCAGCGCGACGACCGGGACGACGCCGGGGCGCCGGGAAGGCGCGGGTGCCGATGAGGCGGGCGGGACCGGAGCGCTGTACTGCGGCTGCGACGACATGCCACCAACTTACGACATGCATATGACAGGTTCGCCCCGGGACTCCGGCGGCCCGCGCCGGGGGCGGGGCCCGGCCCCTCGTAGGGTTGGTCCCATGACGGAACGGGCCGCTCGGCGGCTGATGCTGGTGCACGCGCATCCCGACGACGAGTCGATCAACAACGGCGCGACCATGGCGCGGTACGCGGCCGAGGGCGCCCTGGTGACGCTGGTGACCTGCACGCTCGGGGAGCTGGGCGAGGTCATCCCGGAGGAACTGCGGCATCTGGAGGGGTCGGCCGGGCTCGGCGCGTACCGGAGGCAGGAGCTGGCCGCGGCCATGCGGGAGCTCGGAGTCGAGGACTTCCGGCTGCTCGGCGGGGCCGGGCGGTACCGGGACTCCGGGATGATGGGGCTCGCCGACAACGACGACCCGGACTGCCTGTGGCAGGCCGGCCTCGACACCGCCGCCGAGCACCTCGTCGCCGTGATCCGCGAGGTGCGCCCGCAGGTCCTCGTCACCTACGACGACAACGGCGGCTACGGACACCCCGACCACATCCAGGCCCACCGGATCGCGATGCGCGCCGCGGATCTGGCCGCCGACCCTGCCGTACGCCCCGACCTCGGCCGGCCCTGGCGGATCGCCAAGGTGTACTGGAACCGCGTCCCGCGTCCGGTCGCCGAGGCCGCCTTCGCACGGCTGAAGGACGACCTGCACGGGCTGCCGTTCGACGAGCCGGCGGCGATCGGCGATGTTCCCGGAGTCGTCGGCGACGAGCGCGTCACCGCGGCGGTCGACGGCAGCGCGTACGCCGCCGCCAAGACCGCGGCGATGGCCGCGCACGCCACCCAGATCGAGATGGCCGAGCCGTACTTCGCCCTCTCCAACCAGCTCGCCCAGCCGGTCTTCACCACCGAGTTCTACGAGCTGGTGCGCGGGGAACCCGGTGCCGGGGAGGGAGAGCGGGAGACCGATCTGTTCGCCGGGCTCGATCTGTTGGCCGGGGCCGAGAGGGAGGCTTCCTAATGTTGTTGTCAAGCCGCCCCGGTGACGGGTGGTGCGACTTGGTAGCACCTTCGGTCACGGATCAGTGCCCGGATGACGTTCACGCGGCGCCGTGCGAGGGCGAGTACCGCTTGGACGTGCCGCTTGCCTTCGGCCCTCTTCCGGTCGTAGAACGCCCGAGAGTTGGGGTCGCATCGGATGCTGATAAGCGCGGACGTGTAGAAGACGCGCTGAAGTCTGCGGTGGTAGCGCTGTGGCCGGTGCAGGTTCCCGCTGGTCTTACCGGAGTCGCGGGGTGCCGGTGCGACGCCGGCGAAAGCGGCGAGCCGGTCAGGGGTCGGGAACGCGGCCAGGTCACCGCCGACGGCAGCAAGGAACTCGGCGCCGAGCAGGGGCCCGATACCGGGCACGCTTGCGATCACTTCGGCGAGTTCGTGCTGGCGAAACCGGCCCTCGATGAGCTTGTCGGTCTCGGCGATCTTCTCGTTGAGGGCGATCACCTCCCTCGCCAGGGTGTGGACCATCGCGGCGATGGGCTTCTCGCCCACCACAGCGGTGTGCTGGCGCTCGGCGGCCTGCACGGCCTCGCTAGCCAGGGTCTCAGCACTACGGACCTTGCGATTGCGCAGCCAGGTGGCAAGGCGCTTGGCCCCGGCACGGCGGATGGCGGCCGGGGTCTGGTAGCCGGTCAGCAGGATCAGCGGCCCGGCGTTAGTGACGTCCAAGGCCCGCTCGAGAGCCGGGAACATGCTGGTCATAGTGGCGCGCAGGCGGCTGACCGTCCGCGTGCGGTCTGCCACCAGGTCGACGCGCCGGGCGGTGAGCAACTCCAGTTCCACGGTCGCCTCGTCACCCGGGCGGATCGGCTGGAGGTCGCGGCGCATCCGGGCCTGGTCGGCGATGACCAGGGCGTCGCGGGCGTCGGTCTTGCCCTCGCCGCGGTAGGAGTCGCTGGCACGGTTGACGGCCTTGCCCGGGATGTAGACCAGTTCCTGGCCGTGGCCGAACAGCAGCGTGATCAGCAGGCCCGGCTCCCCGCCGGTCATGTCCAGTGCCCAGGTGACCTGGCCACCGTCGGCGAGGTCGAGTACGACACGCAGGAGTTCAAGCAGCTCCGGCTCGTCGTTGGCGA